>DAOUFH010000034.1:0-7153 GCA_034429955.1 Dehalococcoidales bacterium | reverse complement strand
ATGGAAATCAACTGCCGTTTCTGGATGGGGTTGACGTTGTTATCATTCCCGACCAGACTACTATGCTATTGATGGCTAAAAACGGCGACATTGACCTTTGTTTAGCCGGATTAGGTCAAACTTCTCAAGATTATACAGATGTCGGAATGTACGCAATTGCAGGCGGTGTTTCCGGTTCTAATGCCGGATTGATTCCTGATACTGCCAATAGTGATTCTCCCTGGTCGAATCTGCTTGTAAGGGAAGCGGCAGAATATGCAATAGATAAACAGGCAATTGCAGATGCTTATGGATACGGTTATTGGGATGCAGTGTACCAGTTACCCTCTCCGGGTAATCCTGCCTACGTGGATAATGCCGATTATCCTTTGGCAAGGGAATATAATGTTGAAAAAGCAAAATCTCTTCTGGTGGAAGCGGGTTATTCAAATGGATTTGATACCACCATTATTATGAATCCCAATTTTGCTGAATATGAAGACATTGTATTGTTGGTACAATCTTATTGGTCAAAAATAGGTATTAACGCAGTTATAGAAAAACCTCAGTGGTCCAAATATCAACCGGACTATCTGCTGGGCACCTGGGATAATGCAGTTCTATATCAGGTCGTCGGCAGTAATACCAATATGACCAGCTCATTGCAAAGAATGTTCGACCCGAACGGAAATTTTTTGGGCAGCTGGACAAGAACGCCTGAATTCGTTGAACTGTATAGCGAGCTTGTTCAATCCAAAGAATATGATCCTGCTCTTGCAAAAGAAGTCTGTGATCAAATTATCCGGGAAGCCGCTGTTATTTTTACAAATTTAACTCAATCCGGTATTGCAGCTCAGACATATGTCAAGGATATTCGTCCGGATGACTTGTCCGGTTCACTGGTGCCGAAATACACCTGGCTTGACAGGTAACAACAGAAAGCCGGGGAATATATATTCCCCGGCTGATCCTTATCGAATATTGCTACGTTTCACACGGTCTACAATCTCCTTTTGAGCAGAATATTATAGGGATACTGTAACAATGCAACAGTTTATTGTGCGTAGATTGATACATGGTTTCTGCGTTCTTATCATAATAACACTGATAATATTTTTCGTTATGCGATTACTGCCAAGTGATCCGATATTATTATTTTTAAGCCAGTCACAAACCGAAGCTATTTCAGAAGAACAGTTGGAGTTACTTAGATCTGAATATGGTTTGGATAAACCGGTAATAGAGCAGTATGTAAATTGGATATCAGATCTGGTTCGTGGTGATTTGGGTGATTCTATTATAAATAAAAGGCCGGTAACCTCTGAGTTATTGCGGCGGATTCCGATCACTCTTCACATAGGCTTATTGGCGTTTATACTGGGAGTTATCATAGGTATTCCAGCCGGGGTTATATGTGCCGTCAGGCGGGCCAGTTGGATAGATTTGGTTGTAACAACAATGGCTAACATTGGAATAACTCTCCCGACTTTCTGGTTGGCTTTATTATTGATGTATGTACTGGGATTACAATTGGGATGGCTCCCGATATCAGGTTATTCAACCGGAATAGAAAATTTTGGGTTAAACACCAGACAGATTATTATGCCGGTATTTTGTCTGGCGATTTTCCCTATTGCCGGTATAGCACGCCAAACCCGTTCAAGCATGCTGGAAGTCATGAAGCAGGACTACATTAGAACTGCGCTATCGAAAGGGTTGCCTGAACGGATAGTAGTAATAAGACATGCGCTTAAAAACGGACTTATCCCTATTGTTACTTTATCCGGTCTTCAACTTAGTCATATAATCGGCGGATCGGTATTCATAGAAACAGTGTTTGTCATTCCAGGTATGGGGTCACTGTTGGTCAACTCCGTCCTTAATCAGGATTATCCTTATGTTCAGGGAATTACTTTTATCATAGCCGTGGTAGTGTTACTGGTTAATATTATTGTCGATATTACTTACGGTTATATTGACCCAAGAATACGATTTTCATAAGGAACTCTGGATATGGTCGAAACGACTTATAATATGCACGAAGAAAATAAAGAAAACCCTATTCATGAAAAAGAATTAAAGCGGTTTTTCAGGGTAATGTTCACCAGGAAGATCGTTGGTTTTGGCGCAATAGTAATATTATTATTCATATTTACAGCAATTTTTGCTCCGCTTATAGCTCCGTATGATCCCGACGACCCTAACCCGGCCCAAAAACTCAGTCAACCATCCGCTGAACATTTATTAGGTACCGACAGTCTTGGCAGAGATACCTTAAGCCGCTTGATTTTTGGAGCCAGGACATCATTAATAATAGGGCTTTGCGTTATAGTGTCATCATCGATCGTAGGTATGATATTGGGACTTGTTGCGGCATATTTTGGTAGATGGGTAAATACAATTATCATGAGATTTATCGATGCACTTATGTCGTTTCCTATGATAATCCTGGCAATGGTCATAGCCTCTTTATTGGGAGGCGGAATGAGAAACGTTATCATAGCACTTAGCATCGGATTATTACCTTCGTACGCCAGATTGATGTATGGGCAAGTTCTTTCTATTAAAGAGAATGACTATATTCTTGCCGCTCGGGCTATGAGTGTAAGTAATTTACGTATAATGGCGTACCATATTGTTCTTAATAGTATGCCTCCGATGATCGTATTAATGAGTATGATGCTTGGTGCTACAATTCTTGGAGAAGCAGGGCTAAGCTTTCTGGGTATAGGGATTAATCCCCCAACCGCAGTTTGGGGAAGTATGATAAATGATGGTCGTAAATATTTGTTAACTTTACCAGTATTATCATTTGCTCCAGGAATAGCAATTATGCTGGTAGTATTTGCTTTCAACATGGTAGGTGACGGCCTTAGAGATGCTCTCGACCCCAGACTAAGAGGTACAATGTAGTGCCGAATGTACTGCCCCATTAGTCAAGTCACAGAAGGTGGCACAGACAGGCGATCTAATTGGGCTCGAATCAGGGCAGGAGCTTTATTTACACGGCTGGACAGGCTCGAACTATACTGCGGCAGCCACCCTCACACCGCTCACTCTTACTCTTACCCAATTCAACACTCCGCTACTATTCAGTACCTTATACGCAGAAACCCAGGATGAGCAAAACCGGGTGACAGGCCCGGGTGCGGTAGTAACGGATCAAAACGGCAAGGTATTGGGACTGGCGACTGCCTTTTTTGATAAACTGGCGCTCAGGACGGGACACCCCTTGATGATGCCGCCAAGCCTGAACATCCCATATGCACTGGAATTCCTCCTGGCAGATAGCGCTAGCCCTGAAGGGAGCGACGGCCGGTCTTAATCGCTTTCTGCTCCGGTAACAGTCTAAGCGGCTATTTTGCAGGGGTACTGCCTGAACCCGCCGATTACTCCGGGATGACTACCGCCCTGACAGTAATCAGGCAAAACCTGGGCAGTCCGCTTGAAGCCAGCGACCTGAAACTAAGCGATTCCACCTGGTATTCAGATTTTGACAGGCATCTTTTAATAGCGGTCTATCCTGATAAGTTCCAACTGAAAAGCAGCGGTGCAGATGCTGCAACAGAGGCCAGATGGATCGGGATGAGCGGAGAAGTAGCCCGACAGGCTGATTTACGGACTTGCATGCTACTATGTCAGCGGAGGTTATGAAATAAAAAGCGACCTGAGCGACCTGCTCCGGTCTATCGGGTCTTTGCCTTAAATCTAAAATACAGTTGGCTGCAAGCCTAGAGCGCCAGAGACCGGAATAAAGGGGAGAATTAAAAAAGCTGGAGAGCCCGGGCTCTCCAGCTTTTCGATGTGATGAGGCAGTCAACCGTGAACGCCGCTCAGGATGGATTCTTCCTGTTCAAGCTCGCGTGCGAATAATTTCCTCTCCTCATGTCCGCGGTGGTTGGCTTCCCAGATCGCTTCAGCTTTCAGCCAGTTCTCGATGGAGCGGAACGGCCGCCGGTTGTCCTGTACCCAGAGGCTGTAGGCAATTAATCTGATTTCCTGTTCTCTGTTCATCGTCCACCTCCTTCAATAGCTATCAGGCATCTGCTTTTAGCTACCAGACTTGAGTAGCGGGTATCAAGTACTGAGTTGAAGTAAAGATGAAATTGCAGGACAGGTTCACCGTAAAGACAGGAGCAGTGATTAAGGTTTCTGCGCTAAACCGCCATATCGGCTGTTTGTTTGCGAATCAGCCGGCTGATTTCCCTGCGGAAAATAATGGTAGTATAAGACAGCCGGGAGCTGATAATACCAGCCAGATTTTTCATGACGGTATATCCCATCACAGGGTTTGCATCCAGTAATCTCAGGAGGTCCTCACCCTCCAGGGATATCAGGGTACAGTTATCCAGGCAGCGGGCCAGAGCGGTACGGGAATGGGCCGGCCCCAGCGCAACCCAGCCGAAAACCTCACCTTTGGCCAGAGTATGTACCACTATTTTGGAGCTGTAACCGGACAAGGGGATCTCGATCTGTACACGGTCCTGGCCTTCGGCCACAAAATACACCTTATTAACGTAGGAGAATGGATCAAAGATTACCGCGCCGGCTGTAAAGGTTTGTCGCAAGCAGATAGCTGCGATCTTTTCAAGGTCGGCGGTTGTCAGACCTTTGAAGAGTTCCAGATTATCGATATCACCGGCAGTTACTACAGAGACGTTCATAGGCCACCCCCTCTCCGTATTTTCCTGCTAATATTATCTTATACGATATTGGGAAAAAAGGCAATCCGGAAAGGGTGGATTTATTAAGGATCCACCGGCTTATTTTTCAAACCAGGGGCAAGGTATACGGCCGGTCACTGATACGTAGCCATCGCTTATCGGGAATATCTGCTGTTATTGCTTGTCCGGGTGACCCGGACCGGCAATTTTAATCTCCTCAACATCTCGGCCCTTTCTTAAGGGAATTTCAGGCAAGAAAAAGATCGCCACCAGTGCTACGGCCATGATAACAGTACCGACGATAAAGACCTGGTCCATCGAATTGCTAAAAGCGACCTTGATAGTGTGTAAAAAACTCTCCAGACCGCTGCTGATCTGGCTTTGCAGGTTCGCCGGAACATTAGCCAGCAGCGCTTTAATCTGTGCCTGACCGGCCGGGGTAAGCAAACCCTGCACGGTATTGGCATCCAGATTAATCGCCGAAGTGGGGCTGACTTGTTTCACCATTAAGACAAAAGGATCGCTATTCAAACTGGATAAACGGCTGGTCAACTGGGAAGTCATGACGCCCCCCAGGACTGAAGTGCCGATAGTGCCTCCGATATTGCGGAACAGCTGATTGCCGGCAGTGACTTCCCCCAATCTCTCAACTCCAAAAGCGCTCTGGATAGAGATTATAAAAATAGGCATGGTGATTCCCATCCCCACACCCAATAATATCATGCGTAAAGACAGGTCGAGATTAGTAGTATTTATATTGAGTTGAGTAAATAACAGCATACCGACAAAGGTAATAATCATACCCACAACGGCCGCAATCTTATATTTACCGGTCCTGGAAATAATTTGTCCGGCTAAGGTAGAGGCGACAATCAGCCCTATCATCATAGGCATTAAAATGATGCCGGAATTAGTGGCCGAAACCCCGATTACCCCCTGGGCAAAGACCGGAATGTAGATAACCGCACCGAACAGTCCCATGCTAGTCAAAGAAGCGGTCAGCACGGAAATTAAAAAAACCCGGTTTTTGAACAGGTTCAGGGCCAGAATAGGGTCCGGAACGCGTCGTTCAGCCAGGACAAAGGCCGTAAAGGCTGCCGCCGAAACGCAGAACAAAACAATAATCTGCCAGGAGCCCCAGGCATACTGGCTGCCTCCCCAGACGAAGGCCAACAGCAAGGGAACCAGCCCCACCGTCAGCAATAAAGCGCCCCAATAATCAATCGAGCGGTTTTTCACAGTATGCTTGATATTGGGCAGAACACTAGCGATAATAGCGATGGCGATCAGGCCCACCGGAACGTTAATATAAAAAATCCAGCGCCAGGAAAAATTATCCGTAATCCACCCGCCCAGCAGAGGCCCGGCAATGGTGGCCACCCCGAAGGTTGCCATCATAATACCCTGATATTTCCCTCTTTCAGCAGGAGAATAAAGGTCGCCTATAATTGCCCCTGAATTGACCATCATAGCCCCGCCGCCGATACCTTGCAGCCCTCTGAAAATTATCAGTTCCAGCATGTTTTGCGAAATGCCGGAAAGCGCTGAGCCGGCCAGGAAAATACCAATCCCGGCGATATAAAGACCTTTCCGTCCGTAAATATCCGACAATTTGCCGTAGATAGGGACTGTCACAGTAGAGGCCAGCATATAAGCGGTAAAGACCCAGCTTAAATGGGATAATCCGTTGAATTGTTCGGTAATCTGAGGTAACGCCGTGGCGACTATGGTCTGATCCAGAGCTGAGAGTACCATAGCCAAAATGATGCCGACTAAAATGAGGTTACGTTTGTCTTTCATAGCTGGTTGGTTATTGCTCCTTGATATTAGATGTCTGATTGGCTTTAAGGGCACCGGCCACTTTTTTGCTCAGTTCACAGAAAACTTTAATTTCTTCATCCGAAAGTACAGACAGCCAGTTGCAGATCTGGTCCAGAATTTGCAGCCGGTTGGTTTCAATTGATTCTCTGATCTTTTCATTAACCCGCAAGTTTAAGGCCCGGCGGTCTGCACCCGACACTTCCCGTACCAGGTAGCTCTTTTTGACCAGGGCATTGACCAGCTGGGTCGCCGCGCTGCTGCTGATACCCAGACTGCTTGCCAGCTCTTTGATACCAATACTCGGATTTTGAAATACCGTGCGTAACACTATCCATTGGGATTGGGTGATCCCGCCTCTTATTGTATGCAGCCCGGCTCCCTTGGCCAGGATATTTTTGATCGAATAAAAGTCCTGTAAGACCTCTTCAATTTGCATTTTGCGATCAATCATAGCCGCACTCCTATTTAGTTAAGATACTTATTATTTTAGTTACTTAATTATTATATTTCAATGAACGTTTACGATAAAACTATCAGTATGGACATTGCGCAGATCAAGGTTTGGAAAAAGAAGAGAAGTCGAACGCCGTAGCGTTCGACTTCTTAGATACAGTTTATGGAGGGCTCTATCGATCCAATGAAATTTATATTTAATGTAAATCAGTTATTGGCGGGATTGGGATAATGAT
>DAOUFH010000033.1:0-6147 GCA_034429955.1 Dehalococcoidales bacterium | reverse complement strand
TAGATTCAGCGGTAGTGATATGTCCGGCGCTGTAGTCCTTCATTTTGCCGTCCTGCACGGTCACCACGTTGCAGCGGAAGACGGTCTCGCCCGGCAGGATTTTAATACCCATGCTGAGGGCCTCGATAGCACTGCGGCCTTTGTAATAGATGTGTGGGTCATAGCCCATGATAGACATGCAGGCGACGGCACTGCTGGGTTCCATGCCTTCAGGCACATTGCAGGTCAGACCCAGCTTTCCGCCCTTTACCAGCTTATCCAGGTTGGGAGTAGCAGCCAGTTCCAGAGTGGTCTTGTTGCCGCGTCCGGGCAGCGGACGGCCAGCGGCGCCGTCAATAATCAAAACTATATATTTCATTCAAATATCCTTATTACACCCGCCGTTGGCCAACGGCAGCCAGCTCTTTATCAAAGTCCGGGCAGTTTGCCACAGCAGGCGTTTCCATTTATAATATATTGGCACCGGGGAGTAGCGCAGCCTGGTTAGCGCGCAGCGTTCGGGACGCTGAGGTCGGAAGTTCAAATCTTCTCTCCCCGACCAGACCTTCATAATTAGTTACCTTATATCAAGTTTCAAATAGCCCCAAACCCAACACTCCTTCAGCCTCTTGCACCTCTCGGTTAATTGTAGATTTGGCCATATTGGTTGTCAATCTCTGTCAGCTTATACACCTTTTCCGAAAGAAGTATGTGACTTTACACATTAGCATGTGTAAGATTTAGCGGCAAGCAAGTGTGAGGAGGTGCGATATGGCTACTAACCTGAATATTGACGATAATCTTATCGAGAAAGCTCAAAAGGTCGGCAATTTTAAAACGAAAAAGTCCGCTGTGACAGAGGCTCTCCTGGAATATATAGCCAGACGGAAACAGAGTGAGATTATCAGGGTTTTCGATTCGATAAATTATGATGACTCCTAATAATTATAAGCAGCAGCGGAAAAAGCATGAATGTACTGGTCGATACTTCCATCTGGTCGATGATATTACGTCGGGATTCGCATAAGAATCAAGACATAGTCGACGAACTGATCAAATTAATCCAGGTTTTTAAGGTACTTAACAGCAATAATCATCGTATAGGACTTTCTTTTATATAAAACTCTCAGGATATGATAACAAATCGTCCTGTATCTGCGATTAAAAACAATTTTTACTTAATTATTTTAAAGCCATAATCGGATGTATTCCAAATATTGGAATACAGGTTGACATTGAACTTTGCTTGGTATATAATTTTGCTCGTTCGATAATCTTATTTGTACTTCATATTAGTACAACCTATAAGTCTATTTTGAAATAATTCTATAAGTTCCGCTGTAATTTTCTATCGTTTGTACTTGTTGGCATTGACGCTTATTAAATTAGGTACAGGAGGGTTATACAGTGAAAAGACCAAAGCTCGCGATTATTTTCTGTGTCATTATGGTATTGGTTCTCATGGCATCAGCCTTTGCCTGTAACGGTGACAAGACCACTACTCCCAGCGGAGGCGATAGCAAATACGGCGGAACCATGACCATCATCTTCCCCTATATGGGCGCCAGTCTGGGCTGGCCCGCAACAGCCAGCGGTGGCTATAATATGTGGCAGCAGTTCTCTCTGGAAAGTCTGGTGATCCAGAATGAAGACGGTTCGTTTACCCCCCGGCTGGCCACCAGCTGGGATATTGCTGACGACAAATCTTCCATAACCTTCCACCTCAGAGAGGGCGTAAAATTCCATGATGGCTCCGCTTTAACTGCTGAAGTAGTGAAGTGGAATTACGAAGCTTTGAAAGCAGCCGCTAAAACCACCACTGTATATTGGGATTCTTTTGAAGTACTGAATACATACACTCTGAAAGTAAATTTGAATGCCTTTACCAACTGGTCATTAACCGACTTTGGTTTTACCGCCAGTAACTACATTGTCTCTAAAGAAGCCTATGAAAAGAACGGCGAGGATTGGAGCAGAAATAACATGGTAGGTACAGGTCCGTTCAAACAGGTTGATTGGGAACAGGATGACCATATCACTTTTGAGAAAAATACTGACTACTGGAATGAAGGCAAACCCTATCTGGATAAAATTAACGCACTATGCGTCGTTGATGCTATGACACAGCAGACAACTTTCATTTCGGGCGGAGCTGATGTACTGCAGTCTGAAGGTGATAAGAAAGTAGCTGATTTAGCCGCTCAGGGTTACACCTATTACGCCAGACCTGTCGGCGTCACCGGTTTGTTCCCGGATAGTAAAAATGACGATTCTCCTCTGTCTAATATTAAAGTGCGTGAAGCTATTGAATACGCTATTGATAAAGAAACTCTGGCCAAGACCCTGGCCGGCGGCATGATGACACCCGCCTACCTGATGGCTTATAAAGGTCAGTCCGCCTATGACCCCAGCCTGACGCGTAAATATGATCCCGATAAAGCCAAACAGCTGTTGATAGAGGCTGGTTATCCTAACGGGGTTGAATTTGAGATCGTCCCCATACCGGTGGCTATGTTCACTGACCAGGGCACGGCCATTCAGGCTCAACTGGCAACTGTCGGTATTAACGTTACCACAACCGGAATCACTGACGCCAAATTCTATGAATACTATGCCGGTGAATACCACAATGCAGCCATCTTATCCGCCGTTTCCGGTGGCGTCCCCAATGTAATTCAGTCTTTAAGTCTGTTCTTCAACCCTGAATACACTTCTTACAGGTCAGTCTGGAGATCAGATGCGTATATAGCTGCCTTCAACGCAGCCAAGGATACTGAAGAACTGGAGACTGATAAAGCACAAGCCGTAATGAAAGCCATCTATGATGATGAACTGATAATTCCGCTGTTCGAATCCCAGGAAGCCTGGGTTATACAATCCAATGTCAAAGGACTCTTCGATTATTGGCCGGCTGGTCTGCAAATGATTGCTCCAGAGAATGCCTGGCTGGAAAAGTAGTTTAACCTGACATCATAAATAAGGAAGGCTGAGTAATACTCAGCCTTCCTTCACCAATTCAATCCTAATTATGGAGTACAAGCCCGACTCAAAATACCCTTGGAATTCCCTCAATCATGGCTTATAACGAATCTAAAAGCGAGTATTCTTATGGCAACATATATCATTCGCAGAGCCCTGATGGCTATAGTTATCCTGTTTCTGGTTTCCATTATTATTTTCTTCTCTATGCGTTTTCTGCCGGGAGATCCCATTCTGATGTTGGTCTCAATGGAACAAGCAGCCAAAATGACCGAAGAACAAAAATATTTATTACGTGAAGAATTCGGACTTAACGACCCCATTATTGTTCAGTACGTCGACTGGCTGGGCAACGCTTTAAAAGGGGACCTGGGGGAATCGATCGGCTACCGTACTCCGGTTTCAACCGTCATTGCTAAAAGAATCCCGGTAACTTTTCATCTGGGTGTGGTCTCATTCCTGGTCGCTCATATCATCGGTATAACGGTAGGTATTATCTGTGCAGTCAGACGCGGTACCTGGCTGGATACCTTACTGACCGTTCTGGCTAACATAGGCATCACCATTCCCGTATTCTGGCTGGGCGTGATGATGATATGGCTATTTGCCATGAAGCTGGGTATATTGCCACCGATGGGCTATACTTCTCCTTTTGAAGATTTCTGGTTGAGTACGAAGCAGATGATAATGCCTGTAATTTGTATCTCAATTTTGCCGCTGGCCTCAGCAGCGCGCCAGACGCGCTCCAGTATGCTGGAAATTATGCAGCAGGACTATATCCGTACAGCCTGGGCCAAAGGACTCCGGGAAAGATCGGTTGTTTTAGGCCATGCCCTGAGAAACGGACTGATACCCGTCATTACCCTGGCAGGCCTGGGGGTCAGCGCCGTTATCGGCGGCGAGGTTCTGGTAGAGACAGTTTTCAATATAGCAGGTATGGGCAGGCTGGCGGTAACTTCAGTAGGTACTTTGGATTATCCTGTCGCTCAGGCAGTGGTGATGATCATAGCTTTCGCGGTTGTGATCGCCAACTTAATAGTAGATCTTTCATACGGGTGGCTTGACCCCCGCATACGCTATAGATAAGGGAGCTGTAACATGTCACAGTCATCAGCTACACAAATCATTCAAACAAATGTACCGCCGCATGTCAGTGAATTCAAACGTCTGGTCAGGGTATTTTCCAGCCGCGGTGTGGTAATCTTCGGTCTGGTCATAGTGGTACTTTTTCTGATAACAGCCGCCTTCGCTCCCTGGCTGGCACCCTATGATCCTATAGCTCAGGATATGAACAATACCCTGGCATCTCCCTCAGCCAGCCATTGGTTGGGGACCGATAATTTCGGCCGGGATATTTTAAGCCGCATCATTTACGGCAGCCGGGTTTCTCTGATGGTAGGCGTGATCGCCCTGGGTATCGCCGCCGTTATCGGCATGGGGCTGGGACTGCTGGCCGGCTACTTCGGCGGATGGATCCAGATGGTCATCATGCGGATTATGGATGCCCTGATGGCTTTCCCTATGATAGTGCTGGCGCTGATGATTGCCGCTCTGCTGGGTGGAGGAATTATCAATGTCATGATAGCGCTGGGTATCGCCCTGTTGCCGGGATACGCCAGACTGATGTGCGGCCAGGTAATGACCATAAAAGAAAACGATTATATGCTGGCCGGACGGGCGATGGGCGCCAGCGACCTCCGGATTATGCTTAAACACGCCTTTCCCAACTGCATCCCTCCGCTGATTGTAATGATAACCATGACCATGGGTATGACCATTCTCTCAGAAGCCGGCTTGAGCTATCTGGGCATCGGTATTCAGGCGCCTGCGGCAGCCTGGGGTGCAATGGTCAACTCCGGCTATCAATATTTACTGACCGATCCGATGCTTTCATTTGCACCCGGTCTGGCCATCATGCTGGTGGTATTCGGCTTCAACATGGTAGGCGACGGATTAAGAGATGCGCTTGACCCCAGGCTGAGAGGAGTCTTATAACAACCCGGATTGGGCCAAGCAGGAGACTATAATACGCCTTCCGCTTGCAGTCTGTCCATCTCAGATTGAGAGATTGTCAGAATCTCCCGGTAGATTGTGCTGTTATAAGCGGCAGGCTGGTGTTTAACCTGCCAGGGAGAGGCGCTCATTTTGACCGGTGCGCCGGGGAAGGTGTATTTGAAGCCGCTTTTAAATTCAATGATATCTTTAAAATAGCCTCTATCACGCAGTTGAGGATTTGCCAGAATATCCTTTACCTCAGATACTTTCGACCAGGGCAGGTGCATCAACTGGGCGGTCTCAACCAGTTCATCGACACTATGTGATTGAGTCCATCGGCCGATGACATGCATCACATAGCCGATATTTTGCAGACGGACAGCCGGGTCCTGCCAGCGCGGATGGGTCAATTCTTCCGCCAGTCCTTCCGATTCCAGCCAGCCCACCAGAGTGTCCCAATTCTGCATAAAGGAGAGACCGATATAGCCGTCGCGGCAGGCAAAGAGATAATAAGTGCGATTCCAGTAAAAGGAGCCGTTACGCCGGGCCGTCTCCCCGCTTGACCAGTACCTGGGTAAGGCATGGTCAAGGGTACCCGCCACACACTCCTGAATTGAAATATCAATCTGCTGCCCCCGTCCACTCTGCCGGCGGTGATGCAAAGCCAGTAATATTCCGTTAGCGGCAAACAGGGAAGCAGTCAGAAAAGACTGAGGACCATACAGTTTGAGAGGCGGTTTACCCGGCTCTCCATTTAGATAGACCGAACCCCCGGCTGCTGCCAGAGTAAGCTCTGAAAACGGCTGTTGGGCTGAAGGTGAGGAACGGCCATAGGGGGAAATCGACGCCATAATAAGCGCCGGATTATACCGCTGCAACTCGCTGAAATCCAGTTTCTGAGATGACAGAAAGCCCGGCGGCAGACTCTCTAACAGAACATCCATCCGGCTGATGAGCTGTAGAAACAGCTCTCGTCCCCGTTGTTTTTGGATATCCAGCGTGATATAGCTCTTGCCGTAATTCGCATATACGGCAGCTGGAGTCTGACCGGGTTTTTCCAGCCGGATAACGTCGGCTCCCATATCGGCCAGCAGCTTGCCGCAAAACCAGCCTGACTCATCGGTCATTTCCAGTACTTTGAGCTCGGACAACATACCAATAAAATCCTTTTACGGCCCGATTATCAAAAACCTG
>DAOUFH010000032.1:0-5593 GCA_034429955.1 Dehalococcoidales bacterium | reverse complement strand
AACCTGAACAGCCAGGTCTGCACAACTATGACCTGGTCGGTATCGGCTATGAATATACAAAAGATGAACAAAAGGTGGTTATAGTAATTCATTATCCCGATAATTCAGCGGTCAATGATATTGAAAATGTGCAAAAACGCATAACGGAATATCAAGTGCCGGGTTATCAAGATAAACTGTTAGCAGATCTCTTTATAATTGGAGAACCGCAGGTAATTACGCAGGAAGCGGACTCTTTGCTGAAAGTAGAGTTAGTTTACAGGGCAGGTACACCCAGAGCTCTCTGGACCAGCCTGATCCAGCCTCCCGGTTTTCTGTTTAACGAATAATTATTATATTACAGAGTGAAAAAGTGGGATGTAAGCGTACTTTGCAGAACGTTTACTTCTGGCTGGTTAATCCTTTCATTCAGTCCTTAAAATAGGCTGATTATTGTGTAGAAGAGACTCTCTATCGCAGCGGGTCTCTTTTTTACGTTCGGCGATGATATTATACTGAAGATAAGGATTAATTAGCGCATGGAAAACAAGAAAATCGGTCTCTGGGAAGCGGTAGCCATCGCTGTGGGCACCATGATAGGAGCCAGTATCTTCTCCATCTTCGGTGTCGGCGCCGGCATCGCCGGAAAGAATTTACCGGAAGCTTTCGTTATTTCCGGAGTCCTGGCTTTGATTGTGGCCTATTCCTATGCCAAACTGGGCCGCAAGATAATCTCCAATGCCGGTCCGATAGAATTTATATTGAGGGGAATCGGCGATAATATCCTGACCGGAACTTTATCCATCCTGCTGTGGCTCAGCTATGTGGTATCTATCGCTTTATTCGCCAAGGGTTTTGCGGGCTATTTTTTACCTCTGGTCAACATCACTCCCACTACGCTGTCGATAGGTATTACCGAAGCTATATTGATAGCCTTTTTTACAGCCCTGAGCTCGTTCGGCAGTAAAGCTGTCGGCCGGGCTGAAATGTATATCGTGGCGGTCAAGCTGGCTATTCTGGGTGTTTTTATAGTTCTGGGTTTTCTGACCATCAATCCCGGCTATGTTACTCCTTCCGTCAGTGTCTCGGGAGTGCGAGGCACGTTATTTGCCGCAGTAATATTTTTCCTTTCTTACATGGGTTTCGGACTTATCACCAATGCCTCGGAAAACATCAAAAATGCCGAGCGAAACGTGCCCCGGGCCATCTTTATCAGTATAGCTATCGTAATGTTTGTCTATGTGGCGGTCTCGCTGGTGGCGATAGGGAATCTTTCAGTCCCCGACCTGATTAAGGCTAATGAAAACGCCCTGGCTGAGGCGGCCAGACCGATTTTAGGTAATGCCGGATTTATCCTTATCTCGGTCGGAGCGCTTTTTTCTATATCCTCGGCACTGAACGCCACCCTGTACGGCGGCGCCAATATCGCCTATTCTCTGGCCAAGGATGGCGAACTGCCCGGCTTCTTTGAACGCAAGGCCTGGCATCAATCTCCGGAAGGACTTTATATCACGGCCGTGCTGGGCCTGGTATTCGCTCTCACCTTTAATATCGGGGCCATTGCCTCTATCACCAGTGCTATTTTTACCATTATTTATATTTTCGTTCTGATATCGCATTACCGCCTGGCGAGCAGTGTGGGCGGCAACAAAAAATTGCTGATTTTGAATACCGTAGTCCTGGGTGTGGTATTTAGCGCGCTGCTCTATTATCAGTGGCAAACCGAACTCAATGCCTTTTACGGCACGCTGTTCAGCCTGGTCGGCGCACTGGTTATAGAATACCTCTACCGCTATTTTAAGAAGCGTCGTTTCAAAAGATAGTTTCCCCGATGAAGGTTATCCTCACTTCAAACGCTGCTGTCAGGGTTACAGCGGACGACACTCCAAAACAAGTATTCGCTGCCGTAGCCTCAAATAAATACTTATCTTGATTTTATATGACAGAGCCCTCCTGGCCAGCCGGACTATTGACAAACGTTGCTCACGGTGGTA
Organism: Dehalococcoidales bacterium; assembly: GCA_034429955.1. GTDB lineage: Bacteria > Chloroflexota > Dehalococcoidia > Dehalococcoidales > UBA3254 > DATIKD01. The sequence goes on along the minus strand of DAOUFH010000032.1, from coordinate 3,620 downwards.
TACCTAGAGCATCTAGGTACTTTTAACTTCAGGTATAGACAATAAATAAAATGCCGTCTTCTCCACTTACGGGTACACCCAGCATATCCATCCACTTCAGACAGCGGAGGAACAATATATAAGAGCCTTTCTTAAGTCATAAGCACTGGCGGGGGAATGTTAAATGAAGGCCTTAATCCTGGCTCCGTACGATACAACAGAACTGCATAAACTCGAATCCAGAATGGAAGTTATCCAGCGCAGCTGGATTGATACGCAGGTTCTGCTGGAACCGGAACAATTTCTGGACTACATCAATAAGCAGGGCGTAGAGATAATCGTCATAGAAGCGGACTTCATTTTTGAGGATGTTTTTGAAGGAACGGATAAACTGCGTTTTATCGGGGTTTGCCGGGGGACGGTTAATAATGTCGACCTGGACTCTGCTACCAGCCACGGGGTACTGGTGGTCAACACGCCCGGACGCAACAGCGTGGCGGTAGCCGAACTGACCATCGGTTTAATGCTGGCCCTTTCCCGGCGCATTATGGAAGCTGATAAGCTGGTCCGTTCGGGGAATTGGACTGACCCGGTAGGGCCGTATACCTCCTTGCGCGGCAGCGAACTGTCTGGAAAAACTGCGGGAATAATCGGTCTGGGCGCCATAGGCAGGGAAGTTGCTAAAAGGCTACAGGCTTTCGGACTGCAGGTTCTGGCATATGACCCTTTTGTCGATGCGAGTCTGGCAGAGCAGGCCGGAGTAAGCCTGGTGGGACTGGAGGTTTTATTGAAAACCTCCGATATCGTCACTCTGCATTGTACCGCCTCGGAAGAGACGCAGGACCTGCTGGGAGCAGATCAACTGGCCCTGCTGAAACCCACGGCTTATCTGATTAATACCGCTTCCTGGGAATCAATTGAAGAAAAAGCCCTTTTAAAAATTTTGACAGAGCGGCGGATAGCGGGCGCGGCTTTCGATGTATTCAGCAGTCATCCCGTATCGCAGCAAAGCCCGCTGCTGAAATTGGACAATGTGATATTGACTCCCCATATCGGTGGCGCTACCGGGAACACCATTACACGCTATTCACAGATGATAACCGGTGATATCTTGCGGTTCCTGGACGGCCGTAAGCCGCTTAATCTGATTAACCCGGAGGCCTGGCGAGGCAATGGCGGCTAATTATCTGCTAACCCTGGATGCCGGCACCAGCGGTCTGCGCTGTGTAATTTTCGACCGGAAGGGCCGAACGGTCTCCTCTTGCCGGCGGGACTACCACTACATTTATCCGCCGGATTGTGCCCCGCTGGGCCGGGAATTCGCTCCGCAGGAGCTCTGGGAAACGGTCTGTGAATGCATCGGCGGAGCCATTAAAAGTGCCGCTATAGATACCGGAGCAATTAGCGGAGTAAGTGCGACCGGGCAGAGAGAAGGCGCGGTCTTTCTTGATGCCGAAGGCCGGGAACTGTATGCGGGCCCTAACATCGACCTGAGGGCGGTTACCGACGGCCTGGCGCTGGATAATCAATTTGCCGGTAAAATATTTCAAATCACCGGGCATCTGCCGTCACTGATGTTCATCCCGGCCAGATTGATATGGTTCAGGCAAAACCGTCCTGCTGAATTCCGGAAAATTAAAACCGTCCTGGCCTTAAACGACTGGCTGCTGTTCCGCCTGTGCCGGGTGAGAGCCTCGGGAATTTGTAACTCTATAGAACTGGGCTTGGCCGATGTCGGACGCTGCTGCCGTTCACCGGAATTGCTGACGCTGCTCGACCTGCCGGAGTCTATATTGCCGGAATTTGTACCGACCGGTACGCGACTGGGAGAGGTAACGGCTCAGGCTGCGCAGGAAAGCGGCATTCCGGCCGGGGTGGCCGTCGTCTGTGGTGCTCCTGATTCTCAATGCGGTTTGCTGGGAATGGGCGTTAAGCAGGCCGGTCTGACCGGTATCGTTACAGGGTGGAGTACTCCGGTGCAAATGGTGACTGAACGGCCGGTTTTCGATACGCAATGTAAAATCTGGACCGGCTGTCACGCCCGGGAGGATAAATGGATATTAGAAAGCAACGCCGGAGAGACCGGGCATGCCCTGCAATGGGTCGGCAATACCCTCTTTGATTGCCGCGGCAGCACAGAAGAGGAAACACAGTCCCGCTTAGAGCGGCTGGCCAGTCAGGTCGAGGCTGGAGCTGAAGGCGTACTGGCTTATACCGGTCCGGAATTAATGGATATGCGTAATTTGAGCATTCGCTGGGGAGGCTTTATCCTGCCGCTGCCGTTCAGTGCTACCCGGGTGAAAAGTGCTCAAATGGCTCGTGCTACTCTGGAAAATATTGCCTTTGCCGTTAAGGCCAATCTGGCGCAAATCGAAAAGGTCGCCGGACAGAAAACTAAAGCAGTAAGTCTGGGCGGAGGACTGGCCCGAAACGGCTGTTTGAAACAAATTCTGCCGGCGGTTCTGAATCGACCGGTCGATTTTACCCGGGTTTATGAGACTTCCGCTTTAGGTGCTGCCATGCTGGCGGCCTCTGCTGCGGATATCTATACCTGTCCGGAAGAAGCAGAGGAGGCTATGCTGGCGACTGCGGAGAGTTGCGAACCGGACCGGCTGATGGCGGCTGAATATATCGCCTATTATCAACGCTGGTGCTCGGTCGGCAGCCGTTTACAGAAAATTGCTGAGGAGATGCTATGAGCAAATGGTCCAATGAAAAAAAGCTGGTACTGGAGACTGCCCGCCGGATGGCGGAAAAAGGGCTGGTGACGGGTACTTCCGGAAACGTCAGTATGCGGCTGGCTCCTGAAGACGGTCGCGAATTGCTGGCGATCACGCCGACCTCGCATTATTATGACCGCATGACGCCCGACGATATCCAGATAATCGATTTTGAAACTGAACCGGTAGAAGGAGATCTGGCCCCTTCCTCCGAAAGTTTATTGCATATCGCCGTTTATCAATCCAGAAAAAATGTCGGTGCGGTTATTCATACCCATGCCGTTTATGCCAGTGCCATGGCTGTGGCCCATCTGGAAATTCCACCCTTGCTGGATGACCAGATGACGGTCATCGGGGGGGAGATTAAACTGGCGGCCTATGCCCCCTCTGGCAGTGACGAACTGGTCCGGAATGTCATCCAGGCCCTGGAAGAGCGCAATGCCGTGCTCCTGATGAATCATGGGATGCTGGGGACAGGGAAAGACCTCAGCGAAGCGTTCACGGTCTGTGAACTGGTGGAAAAGACCGCTAAGGTTTATGGTCTGGCCCTGGCAATGGGTAAAGTCAATTGTTTGTCCGATGAAGCTGTTCAATCCGGCCAAGCCTTTTATAATATGCTGCATATCAGTGAATGAATCAAACAGGGGGAAGTTAATATGGTTGCGGTGCCGTCTTTTTTATTAAAAAGGTTATATGTCAAAGGGAGTCTGCGTAATAATCAGCAGGGCTTTCAATTTGATTTAAAAAATACCCTGGGGTCGGGTTACGGAACGGAATTGCTGCCCCTGGTTTTGGACGACCGGGAACTACCTCGTGAATCCTCTTTTTATCAGTTTGATTCAACCCCGGTCTGTTTTACCAGCGTGAGCCAGGAAAATCCCTTCACACTGGCTATGAATAAAAAGCTGACCTTTCTGGTCA
>DAOUFH010000031.1:0-11086 GCA_034429955.1 Dehalococcoidales bacterium | reverse complement strand
CATTTGCTTTATTCACCCGCCGCACAGCTGTTTTAAGCCTGGCGGCGCACCGCCTGCAACCATCGAATTCAAGCTTTCTTAAGTCCGTTATGATATACCAATCCCCGGATATTATTGAGAGTTTGCTCAAGGGCATAATTCCGGCGGGCACGGTTATCTCTGGTAATCCTTTTTTTGAACAGGCTCAGATAAAGCCGGTTCTTTTTTATATCGGAATATTCGATTAAGGGCTGCAGATAACTGCCGATTTCTTCCTCGGTTACACCGTTGGCTGCCAGCAGCCGGTGCAGATATACCAGCAAATCGCGGCGGGAGCCCGAATCAATAAAATCGAGCTGGAGTACCACCATTTTATTATAGTCGTCGTCAGCTATCAGATTAATGGTCTGCCGGTGTTTACTCCACAGCAATTCCACCAGAGGCAGTGAGTGCAAAGATTTGAGCCGGTTGCGCAGGGCGGACAGCACTATCAGTCCGACAATGCAGAACAATATCCATTCAATAAGATAGGCATATTGTGAAATTCTGTATAACAATGGCCTTAGATAAACATAATAGGCCGCCGCTGCCAGGGTTATCCAGAAAACCGCTGCGCCGGAATTGGCCAGCCAGACCAGAGCTTCATTAATAATAGATGCGCTATTTTCCAGTGCCAGGCCGGCCAGCCGACTGATGCCCACCGCCATCAAAGCAACACCGAGAACCTGACCGGCTCCCGGCAGCCATTGCACCAGAGGTCCCAGCAGTCCGGCAGTCTGCCAGATTGTCACTCCGCAAACGACAAAGCCGGCCAGAGAGAGTAGCGTGGTCAGATAACGCTTAAATCCTCCGGCAGAACGCAGGAACCTGGAGCAATGTATCAGACAGCAACCCAGCCAGAATAGCGCCAGCCAGACCGAGATTGAACTGAGTGCATTCAGTACTTCAGTGTGTTCAGCCAGAGATGGCAGACGTGAGAAAAGTATCAAACGGTCAAAGAGTAAATAGCTACACAAAGAGACTGCCGCATAGTTTAAGATGATAGAGCCCAGGGCAACATAAGTGCTGACAACCAGTAACCTGACCAGCAATGCTGAAAAAGAAATAATAATCAAAAGCAACAGGGGTATCAGCACAAAATTCAGGTCCAGTCCGGAAAGACCAACCAGGGGCCCTGAAGGCCCCAGAACAAATACGGCCAGCCCGATTGCAGCCGCAGCCCCTAAAATCAAAAGGACTATTTTATTCCAGGGCGCCCTGTTTTTCATACTGTTTTATATCCTCACAGGCGAAACGCATCTTGACATAATGTATACGCTGAATATCATGAGTGCTGTATGAAGATTCCTCAAAGCAATCTATGACGGTGCCGAGTATACTGCGGTCCAACGGCAGATGCCCGGTCTCAACCATCCGGGCTACCTCATGCGGGGTATTATCACTGGTAATATTCAGCCCTTTGCCTCTCAGCCAGTCCAGGAACTGCCTGTATTCAAAGGCTATTTCCTCACGGTAATCGACTATTTTTACCTGACGGACGGTCGATATCATAACCGCGTTCTCCTCAGGCGGTTGATAATTCGCCTGGATATCGAATAATCCTTTTTCAGTGAAAGCCAGAGTTATCGAGGCTTTGCCTTCGTCGTCCGTGGTTATCTCAGCAATAGGACTGCCCAGTAGAATCTCCAGAGACTGGCCTGTCATGGGGAGAGCTTCCGCATCCAGCAGAGTACAGGTCAAGTCTAACTCATCGTTAATGCCCCAGACATCCGGTAAAGGCGGCGTGATACCTGGAAATTGAATCTCCAGTTTTATTTTTACTTCAGGTATTTCAACAGGTGTTTCAGCTTCTTCCGAAACATCCGGCGCCGGAGCAAGCGATTCCGCCGCTTTCCCTTTTTTAAAACGTGCCAGCAAGCGAACGAGTTTATGATACAACTCCAGGCACCCGGCCGGCAGCCTGTGTAAATTAAAAGGCAGTTTATGCTGTTTGCGCCAGTATTTAAGCATGGCATAAGCCAGAGCAATCAGTACTGCGGCCAGCATCAGCAGCAGCCCCAGCAGGATCTGGTTATTACGGGCGGTAATTTCGACAGCCGTCATTGCACTGGACTCCCAGTAATAAGGCTGAGAGACATATCTGGCTTCAAGCTGAACAACTCCGGACTTCTTAACGGCGGACTTAATCACATAGCTACCACTTTCATCTGTCACAGCGCTGCTGCCGGAATCTTCATCGTCAATATATAAGGCGATCTTTTGTCCGGCAATAGCTTCTCCGCTATCCGGGTTTGTAAGTACTCCGGAGACTTCAAATTCATCTCCGGCCAGGACCGACTGAGGCGCTGCAATAGTAAGGGTGGTAGGATCTAGCACGCTGAACTCAAGAGCTTTTTCTGAGGGGAAATAGTAGTCGGAACCGGCATAACCGGCCGTCAATTGATATTCACCGGCCTTATCAAACCCGGCAGGATATTCAAACTGACCGTTTTTATCCGTTTTGAGAGCAGTAAGAGGTTCGCCGTTCAGGGTCAAATTGACCGTTTGACCGGTCAGCACCAGCTTGGAAAGCTCATTAAGCTGGCCTTTTATAACCAGTACCTGCCCGGTCTTGATACGGGGATTAGCCGAAAGGGTGATATCGGTCTGCGACATCACCTTAATCAGCGGATCGCTCACGCTTTCATTAAAGCGTGGTGTCGAACAGGCCCGGGCGATCAGTTGATAGGGACCTACCGGAGCAATATCGGGGATTTTAGCCTGAATCGTAAACCGGTTAGCGGAGACCAGTCCCTCACCAATTAGAGTACCTCCAACGTAGGTCTTATCACGGTTCATATATAATTCGACCAGCACCCCCTCAACGTCTGTTGCGGTACAGGTTACACTGCCCTGTACCTCGAATTCGACGCTCTTTTCAACCTGAGGGGATACCGCTGTAATCTCAGTTTGAGTATCATAGCACTCTGTCAGATCGGGCCCTGTAGCATCTATAGTTACCCAGCCCAGTTTGTCCAGTTTAATCTCCGCCCAGGCATGAGCCTGATCGGCATAAACGGTCTGAGATTCCGCTTGAGGGTCAATGTAATATCCGCCCACCAGTCTGGCAGGGATACCGGAAGCCCTGGCCAGCACCACGAAAGCCGAATTAAAATTGGTACAGACGCCCTTTTGTTCATCGAACAGGAACCATTCTACCGGGTCGCTTCCGTCCGGAGCAGGTTGATAATCATAATCGTATTGATAGTAATCTTCCAGATATTTTTCAATGGCTTTAGCTTTTAAATAGGGACTATCAATATTTTCGGTAATGGATTGCGCCAGTTGCAGGGTCTTGGCGCTGATGCCGTCAGGCAGATCCAGGTAGCTATCTTCATCCTCGGCCACTTCGGCTTCGCTGAGGGTGGCTTCGTCGAAAACATAATTGATGGATTCAAAAGAATATCCGGACGGCAGGCCGTCTTCCGAAATAAAGAGGTTGCTTTCAGCATCATATTCCACAGGGAAAGAGGCTTTGAGTTTATTAACATATTGTGAAACCGGCAAAGGCAACGCCGCTTGCGTGAAATTAGCCAGGGGGGTAACCGACATATTGTTCAAAGAACGCCGAGCGGCGGAGGAAATGGATAGCTGAATCTTGTCTCCGCTATATTCGGATAATTCGTCAAGGCTGTCATAAAGCCAGTCGCCGTCTTTATAGAGAGAGGCGGCGGTAGTACGTAAATAGGGTGTCTCCAGGCTGCCGTTCAGCTTGAACAAAGGCAGATGAGCCGGCAAACCTCCTTCCGAGCCCAGGTCCAGGGCAGGCAGGCCGCTGGCCAAGCCGGACAGAGAAGAGATATCCAGAGGGATATCTATACCGCTGCTTCCACTATTCCCGTTTTGAGGCGCAATTGAAGCGCCGGGCTGGTTGGAACTACCGTCAGAAGGAGCGGTAGCCGAGGGCTGAACGGTAGCTTCGATATCCAGCGGACCGCGGTTAGACAACAGGTTTAGTATACCCTGTAGCCCGGCCATAACCACGCCGATTAACAAGACACTGATAACTAAAACAAGAGCTTTTTTAGGCATAAGCCACCTGCAGTCTGCCCATACGCCTGCCGATATATATAATTGTGCTCATATTTTATACTTTGGAGTATAGGTTGTTTGTATATACCCGTCAATGTATCTAATACCCATTTAACCACTGGTTATAGACACCATTTTTAGCCTCGTGCGTCTTGATTTTCCGTCCGGCGTATAACGTTAAGCCGTCCGGAAATTAGTACTAAGATATGCAGTGTTTTCTGACGACCAGGCTAATTTCATTATTTGAAATAGGTTTTTTAAATTTTAACAAAATTTTGTGACTGGAGTCACTTTGCAACACTAGCATATAGGTGATATTATTAAACAAATGATCGGCGCAACACTCTCAATACTAATCCTATTACCGATTTTTATAGGCATTTTATCATTAGGAATAAGGAATTCACTGATAAGGGCCATTACGGTCATTCTCACCTCCGTAATTCTTATTGTTTTTGCCGTTATCGGACTTTTATCTTTCGATTTCCCTGTAAGCTATACTCCCTCCGGTCTGGCAGTCTGGGAGATAATCGTCACTGTTTTTAACTTCGGCATTATGGCCTTCTTTATCCTGATTGCCATAAGGGATATGGTCAAACGGGGCCTCTCGAAACACAATGTGTTGGTATTACTGTTTACGCTGACCGCCGGAATTCCTCTGGCTGTATTTGAATTCGGTCAATTTCACGGTCATTCCGTCGAACCGGCCTTTTATATCGACCACCTGACGATTGCCCTGGTACTGGTAATTTCCATTGTCGGTTCTTTAATCAGTATCTTCGCGCTGCGTTATATGCAGGACCATGAAAAACATCTGCATCACAGCGGAGAACTGAAAGGCACCAGACAACCTCGTTTCTTCTTTTTCCTGATCGCTTTCCTGGGCGTCATGAACGGACTGGTATTCTCCAACAACCTCTTGTGGATGGCCTTCTTCTGGGAAGTCACCACTCTATGCTGCTGGGGTCTCATCAGTCATGACGGTACCGATATTGCCAAAACCAATGCCCTACGGGCTTTATGGATGTGTCTTATCGGTTCCACCGCCTTCACTATCGCCATTATGTTACTGTGGAACGGACCGCTGGCATCACTTTCCTTGACCGACCTGGTCAGAAGCAATATGCTCCAGAATAATCCGGCCCTGTACCTGCCGGTCGCTTTCCTGGCTCTGGCCGCTTTCACCAAATCGGCCCAGTTGCCCTTCCAGAACTGGCTGCTGGGAGCCATGGTCGCTCCTACTCCTGTTTCAGCGTTGTTGCATTCCAGCACCATGGTCAATGCCGGCGTCTATCTGCTGCTAAGACTGGCCCCGGCTTATCAAGGCACTTCCATTTCTACTTTTATCGCACTTTTCGGCGGCTTTGTTTTCATGATGACCTCCTTAATCGCCATCAGCCAAAGCAATGCCAAAAAAGTGCTGGCTTACTCGACCATTGCCAACCTGGGCTTGATTGTACTGCTGGCCGGCATCAATACACCGCTTTCCATCGCCTGCGGCATTATGCTACTGGTCTTCCATGCCATCTCCAAAGCCCTGCTGTTCCTGGCTACCGGCACAATCGAGCAATATATCGGCAGCCGCGATATTGAAGATATGGAAGGACTGTCTGTCAAAATGCCTATTCTGTCAGGCATAACCGTGGCCGGTATGCTTTCCATGATAGCTGCGCCCTTCGGCGTGATAATCGCCAAATGGGGCGGCATTGAGGCCACTTCCACCATAAATATCTGGTCGGCTCTGATTCTGCCCCTGCTGGTTATAGGCTCGTCGGCCACAACCGTCTTCTGGGCCAAATGGATAGGCCGTATGATCTGCCATGTGCCGGATGTTAAACCGGCCCGGTATGAAAAAATGGTCAGCGCTTATCATGGCGTACTGCTGACTCTGGTAGTACTGGCTGCCGGCATCAGCCTGGCAGTTATCCCGATGTTCAACAACTTAATCGCTCCCGCTTTAAATGAAGCGGGCTACGATATCGCTCAAGCTTTCACTTCTAACGGTTTCGCACTGAAGACATCAGTGGGTATAATCGTGGCCTGGCCGTTATTCATCATCATGACGCTGGCCGTGGTATTGCCTGCTTTGATAATCAAGGTCGACCCCAAAAGCACTCATGCCGCCTATATGAGCGGCGAAAATCTGGAGGTAGGACGTAACCAGTTCTTATCGGTCGGCGATCAGCCGGTCGAGCTTAAAACCTCCGGCTATTATCTGGAAAATCTTTTCGGGGAAAAACGTCTGAGCACATTTACAATCGCTGCCGGAGTGGCTCTGGTGCTTATTTTACTGGTGTTGGCTATAATATAATATGAACATACTGCTGACCATAGGCCTGGCTTTACTGGCCATTATAGTTGCTCCGCTGCTAGGCGGTTTGTTAAAAGGTATTGATAGAAAGATTTCCGCCCGCATGCAGGGTCGTATCGGACCACCCGTACTACAGCCTTTTTACGATATAATCAAGCTCTTTAACAAAGATACCTTTGTAGCCAATAAGACTCAATTGATGTTTGCCTGTTCTTATTTGCTGCTTATCATAGTGGCTCTGGTAATGTTCTTCACCGGACAAGACCTGTTGCTGACCATGTTCGTATTGTTCTTCGGCAGCCTGGGCCTACCTCTGGGCGCATTGAGCGTAAAATCGCCTTACAGCCAGATAGGCGGCAGCCGTGAATTATTGCAATTTCTGGCCTATGAACCGATACTTCTGCTGGCAGCTATCGCCATGGCTCAGAAAGCCGGCGGTTTTCCGGTTGCGACTATTGTAGCTTACGGGGAACCTCTGCTGCCTTCACTGTTCTTGACTTTTCTCGCCCTGTTAATCGCAGCCCTGATTATAATGCGCAAGTCGCCTTTCGATATTTCAGGATCTGAACATGCTCATCAAGAGATAGTACGAGGCGTTTTAACCGAGTATTCCGGTCCTTATCTGGCAATCATTGAAATCGCGCACTGGTACGAGACTATTTTCCTGCTGTCACTGGCCGGTCTTTTCTGGGTGAGCGGCAGCTTCTGGTGGCTTTCTATTATACTGGGTCTGGTCTGCTGGTTTGTTTCAATAATGATCGATAATGTCGCTTCCCGTCTGACCTGGCAAAGGATGCTGGGATATGCCTGGGGCGTGGGTGTAGTATTAATCGCCGTCAATATAGTATTGATTAACCTGGGATGGTTATAAATTGGATATTATAACAAAATCCAGAATTAAATCGCCGTGGATAACCCATTTCGATTGCGGGAGTTGCAACGGCTGTGACATCGAAATTCTGGCCGCTCTAACCCCCTTGTATGACGTAGAGCGTTTCGGCATGGTCAATATGGGCAATCCCAAACACTCGGATATCCTGCTGGTAACCGGCTCGGCCAATCACCGCAATGCCAGGGTTTTAAGAAACATCTATGAGCAAATGCCGGCCCCCAAGCTGGTAATCGCAGTAGGTTCCTGCGCTTCAACCGGAGGAGTCTTTCATAACTGTCCCAATATTCTGGGCGGAGTTGACAAGGTCATACCGGTGGATGTATATGTTCCCGGCTGCGCAGTCAGACCGGAGGCCATCATTGATGGAGTTGTGATAGCTTTAAACAAGCTGGCTGAATATGGAAAACGAAATAGTAATAAGTAAAGACCGACTGCTGGATGAATCCAGGAAGATGCTGGCTGCCAAGGCCCGTTTCGCTATGGCTACTTGTCTTGAATCGGGCGATAACTTCGAAATACTTTATAATTTCGAACCGGCCGAGTCAGTCTCTCCGCTCTCAACTATACGGGTTGTGATGCCCAAACAGGAAATACTGCCCAGCATCAGCGGTATTTATTTTGCCGCCGTTGTGGCTGAAAATGAGATGTGCGGTGATTTCAATATCAATATCTCCGGTATGGTGCTGGACTTCAATCGCGCATTGCTGCATACCAAAGACAGCGTGCAATATCCCTTGTCCAAATGCCCTCCGGTACCCAAAGTAAAAGAAGGTGAGGATAAACCTCAAAAGTAGTTATGACCAGAAGTGTTATTCCATTCGGACCGCAACATCCGGTACTGCCGGAACCAGTCAACCTCAGGCTTGAACTTGAGGATGAAAGAGTGGTGGGCGCAGTTCCCGTGATAGGATATGTTCAGCGCGGCATAGAAAAAGCTGCCGAACTGAATGATTTCCGCTATAATGTCTTTCTGGCTGAAAGAGTCTGCGGCATCTGCAGTTTCACTCATGCCTGGACTTATTGCCAGGGTATCGAAACTATCATGGGCGTCAAAATTCCCGAACGGGCGGAATATCTGCGGGTTGTTTACAGTGAGTGCGGACGTTTACAGAGCCATATGCTGTGGCTGGGGCTTTTTGCTGACGCCTTCGGTTATGAAAGCCTCTTCATGCAAATTTGGCGGGCACGTGAAATGGTTCTGGATATCAATGAGATGATAGCCGGTCACCGGGTTATCCTGTCTACCTGTGCCATCGGCGGACTGCGGCGCGATATCGATGCCGAAATGGCTAAAACGGTCACTCAAAAGCTGAATGAATTTAAAGCAATCGTCGATAAGACGGTAGTCAAAATAATAACCAATGATTATACCATCAAACAGCGCACTACGGGAGTAGGTATATTGACGCGTGAACAGGCCCAATTGACCGGAGCGGTAGGACCGATGGCGCGCGGCAGCGACCTGGCAATGGATATCCGTCAGACCGGTTATGGGGCTTACCGGCAGCTCGGTTTCGAGCCGGTAGTCGAAAAGGGTTGCGATTGTTATGCCAGAATGCTGGTCAGAATGCGCGAGGTCTACCAGAGCATAGATTTGATTCAGAATGCCTTAAAGATGATGCCGTCCGGTGAATATCAGGTTAAAGTGACCGGCTTCCCTAAAGGGGAGTCTATCTTCAGGACCGAACAGCCCAGAGGTGAATTACTTTACTATCTCAAAGGTAACGGTACCAAAAATCTGGACAGAATGCGTGTAAGGACCCCGACATTCGCTAATATTCCGCCCTTGTTGACTATCTTACCAGGCTGCCAGTTAGCTGATGTGCCGGTTATCGTCTTATCTATCGATCCCTGTATTTCATGTACTGAGAGGTAGGCAAAAGGATAATGCTCTTAACAGTAATTAAAAATTTATTTTCCAAACCTGCCACCAGGCGTTATCCCTTTAAAGACCTGCGTGAACCGGTACCGGGTTATCGCGGTAAAATAGCTTTTGACGAAAACAAATGCAGATTGTGCGGAGCTTGCTCGCGTATTTGTCCCGCCAAAGCCATTGAAGTAGACCGCGCTGCCCGCACTATTAAATACTATCCCTTCAACTGCATCTACTGCCATTCCTGTGTAGAAATCTGCCCTGCCAGCTGCATCAGCGAGGATGCCCGTTATACTCCGCCGGCTGCCACTAAAACTGTGGACAGCTACAACGTCCCGGCTCCGGCCCCCAAAACCGAAGCTTAAACAGCCTGACTTGACTGCTTTACATTTGCCCCGTTAGTGTTTATTCGTATAATATTGCCTGATTTGTTATACTCTGGATATATTCTTAAATTACCAAACATCGAAAAGGAGCAAACCCAAATGAAACGAATTATAGGTGCGGTTTTAGCTGTTATGCTTATCTTGTCGGCAGCGGCCTGCAGTGCACCCGCAACTGAAGCGACCACCCTGACGACCGATGAGCCATCCGTCACTTCAGGCACAGTGACAACCTCTGCACCGGTTACCACCAGCGAGTCGACACCGGCTCCCGCCAGCTTCGTTTTCAACGATTCTGTATTGGAACAACTGGTCCGCGAACAGATGCATAAACCGGAGGGTGCTATAACTTTAACTGAGGCAGAGGCAGTAGAGTATCTTGATTTGAAAGAATATGAACCCAGCACTCCTTCGGCCAGGATTAAGGACATCAGTGCCCTGCAATATTTCAAAAATCTGAAAGGACTGGACATATCTTATCAAAGTGTGGAGGATCTATCCCCGCTGGCCGGTCTGGTAAAACTGGAAGGGGTTAATTATTGGGGCGCCGAACAATGCACCGACTTCTCCGCTCTGGCAAATATGGTAAATATGCTGGATATAACGATAGCTGGAACACAGGGAGACGGGATAAAGTTTAACGATGCCGATATGCAAAGTCTGGCCGGTATGATAAACATTGAAATGCTATGGATACAGGGGGCCAAAGCACTTACTGATATCAGTGTTGTGACCAATTTTAACAGGTTGTACAGACTGAATCTGGATTATTGCGGCATCAGTGATATAAGCCCGGTAGCCAGCGTCACGAGCCTGGTGGAAATGGACTTACGCGGCTCGCAGGTCAGCGACGTCTCGCCGTTAAAAACTCTTACCAATTTGAAAACACTGTATTTGGAAGGCTGCCCGGTCAGCGATTATTCACCTCTGCAGGATATCTATCCACAGCTTGAAAACAAAGACTTTACACTGGAATAGAAGTAATAAAAAGTATCCTTCAAAAGATATTTATAAGGGAGCGGCCGCGTGCGCCGCTCCCTTATTTTTCCTCCCTGCCGGCTTACAGCTACTCAGCCGGGCCGGTACTTTTGCCTCAGCAGGTATAGCTATTGCCCTTCAATTGTTTTATTATTTAATTACCCAGAGTACTATCTGCAATTTTAGACGCAACGTATGAGGTAATTATTGAGACTATCGCAACGAGTGACGAACCTGCCACCTTACCTGTTTGTGGAGGTACTGAAAAAAATAGCGGCCAAAAGAGCAGCCGGAGAAGAAATCATCAGCTTTGCCATCGGCGACCCTGACCAGCCTACCCCCGGATACCTTATAGAGAGCCTTTGCCGGGCTGCCGCCAACCCTTTGAATCATCATTATCCCGACTCAGAGGGTTTGCCTGAATTTAAAAAAGCTGTGGCTGACTGGTACATGCGCAGATTTCAGGTAACGCTTGATTCTCAAAAAGAAGTGATTGCTCTTATCGGGGCTAAAGAGGGCATCGCCCATATCGCCCTGTGCCTGATAGATAAGGGCGATATCGCTCTGGTGCCCGACCCGGGTTATCCGGTCTATTCTAC
>DAOUFH010000030.1:0-9172 GCA_034429955.1 Dehalococcoidales bacterium | reverse complement strand
TTGGCAAACTTTAAGTTCAGTAAATAGGAGAGTGTAACCAGCACGGTCATGACCAGCGCCAGACTGAAAAGACAAAGCAGACAAGCTGTAAAAAAGGTCCGCCGTGAAATTCCCTGCGAGAGTACATACTTGAAACCGGGAGTAAAAAAGAGCAGTCCCAATATCAACATATAGATAAGGGTAATGATATCACCCACACCGGCCGGGCCGGGTGCGCCGGTCAATTTAATCACCGCCACTGAGATAACCAGGTGCAGCGCCAGTATAGCGGCACAAAAATATATCTGAACCCTAAATAGCGAGGCATAATACAATTTAATGATTTTTATTATTCTGTTCATCTGTTCTGTAGTCCCTTACTGGTTAGTCAGGCTGATGAAGACTTCCTGTAATTTGGACGGGGTTATTTCCAGTCCCAGTTCCTTTATCAAAACATCATCAGCAGCGCTCCGGGCTTGATAGACTGTGACTATCTTAAATCTGCCGATCGCTTCCCGGCGAATTACCCTTTTCCCGGCGCTAAAACGGTCCACGGCCCCGGCCTCACCGGATACGGAATAAGCCAGACTAAGCAGCGCTTCGACGGGCTCTGCCGCTATCACCTCACCATTCTTCAAAATCACCACCTGTTCCAGCAGGTCGGCCACCTCCTCGATAAGATGAGTGGCGATAATAACCGTTCTGGGATGTTCGCTGTAATGAGCGATCAGTTCACGGTAAAACAGTTCACGGTGAGAAGCATCCAGGCCCAGTACCGGCTCATCAAATATAACCACAGGCAACCCGGAAGCCAGGGTAAGTATCAATTTAAAGATCGAGCTGTAGCCGCTCGAAAGAGATTTGATTCTTTTAGAGGTATCCAGATCGAATTCAGAAGTCAGGTCACGGGCGTAATCCGCTTCAAAAGCGGGATTAAACTCAGCCGCCCATCTGAACCCTTCGCTGACTTTCATATTCCAGGGATGGACGTTCTTTTCGGTCATACAGTAAATTCGAGATTGCACACGGTCATTTTCCTGCCCATTCTCTCCGTCTATCAGCACTTTGCCTGCATTTGGAAATATCTTATTGGTGATAATATTGAGCAATGTGGTCTTGCCGGCGCTATTGCGGCCAAGCAGTCCATAGATTTTATCAGGCTCAAAGTTTAGGGTGACATTTCTTAAAGCCACTGTTCGTCCGAAATTTTTCGATACATTTTCAATCTGTATCCGGCTCATTCGTTATATCCTTTTTCCAGCATGGCGATTATTTCAGTTTTAGTCATTTCCAGAAAACGGGACTCCTTCACCAGCGGTAATACATAGTCCCGGTAAAATACTTTTTTTCTTTTCGAGATAATTTTTTGCCTGGCACCGCCGGCCACAAACATCCCGATACCGCGTTTTTTATAGATAATGCCTTCATCCACCAGCAGATTGACGCCCCGGTTAGCCGTAGCGGGATTGATCTTAAATTTAACTGCTACTTCGGTGGTGGAAGGTATCTGGGTTTCTTCTTCAAAAATGCCCTTGAGTATATCGTCCTCCAGTTCTTCGGCGAATTGCAGGAAAATCGGCCTGTCATTATCGGGATTCAATTGCATATCAGTCTGTCCGTTATAATAAATATCACCTGTAATCTATACTGGTTAATTAGTTAACTAACTAAGTATAATACTTCGAATACGCTATG
Source organism: Dehalococcoidales bacterium (assembly GCA_034429955.1). Classification (GTDB taxonomy): domain Bacteria; phylum Chloroflexota; class Dehalococcoidia; order Dehalococcoidales; family UBA3254; genus DATIKD01. The sequence continues at coordinate 7,498 of DAOUFH010000030.1, read as the reverse complement.
TCAATAAGGCCTCTTCGATTGCCCCTGAAACAGATTTTTATAGCTTACCCGGTTGCGCAGAGTTTAACCTGCACAGAACTACAATTTATCAGTTATGTCAATTATTTTACCCTGGCCGAAAGACCAGTTATGACCTGCCCAAACGAGTATTGTACTATTTGACTGTTCTGCTATAATTTCTTAATATTAAGGAAATATTAAGTTGTCGGCTATATCAAAATGATATGGAGATGATTGACGATGTTACCGATCGCACTATCCATACCGGCTGCCTATCTTCTAGGATCCGTCTCCTCCGCCAGTATCATCGCCTGGCTTTTCGGACGTATTGATATGCGTAAAGAGCCGGATGGCAGAGTCAGCGCAGCCGAAGTCTACAACAAACTGGGTTTACTCCCCTTCTCTCTGGTGGTAATTCTGGATGCTCTATTCCCCTTTTCAGCCGTCGTCTTAACCGGCGTTGCCAGCGACTGGTCGACCAATTACATGATGCTGGCCGGAATCGCCGCTCTGGCGGGACATAACTGGTCGATTTTTATTAAATTCAAGGGCGGATTGGGGGCCACCGCCATACTGGGCATCATGCTGGCTCTGGCCAGCCTGCAATTCCTGATCGGCATGGCTATCGGAGGAATAGTAATGCTGATTACCCGCAGGTCCAGCCTGGCTACTGTCACCATCATCTTGTCCACCTCTATCATCCTGTTTATCAACCGGGGTCTGGGCATCTTACCTGTCTATCCCTTATTCCTGCTGAGTCTGATGTTAATCAAACGTTACCAGGTTAAAAAACTGGCCGACCTGGCCTGATTTTATTCCTTTAACTATCCTGGAAAGGGACATTATTGAATGTCCCTTTTTTTATTTCTCCCCCACCTGACAGCCTGTTTACTCAGTCTGTCTCAAGATTTCACTGCAAATTAAGTTGAAGCAAATAATGCAATGTTTTATGATTTTCTTATTATTGTGAGGACGCTATCATGAAAAAAAGCCTGATTGGAGTACTGACCGGCGGAGGAGACTGCGCCGGGTTAAATTCAGCCTTAAAATGGGTGGTTAAAACCGCCCTGGATGAACGGCTGGCCCGGGAACGCGGAATCAAATTCGAAGTCCTGGGCATTCGGGAAGGGTTCAGAGGACTGGCCTGTGAGAATCCGCTTAAAGCCGGCCCTGAGAAATATATCTTAAAACTTAATGAGGATATTGTCCGCTCCTGGGACAGATACGGCGGTACTATGCTGGGTTCATCCCGCTACAGTCCTTATGACGTCAAATACAACCAGGCTGACCTGGTTATCCACAACATCGAAAAACTGGGGCTGGATGTTTTAATTGTTGTGGGCGGCAACGGAACTCTATCCATCGCTTCCAGGCTATCTCAGGCCGGCGTGAACATCATCGGAATACCCAAAACGATCGACCGCGACCTGCCTGAAACTGACTACACCCTCGGTTTTGACACGGCCTTGAACGTGATTGTCGAGGAAGTGGACCGTTTGCGCACCACGGCTTACTCGCATAAAAGGATCTTTGTCATCGAGACTATGGGGCGCAATGCGGGCTGGCTGGCCCTGGAGGGAGGCGAAGCCTGCGGCGCTTATATCACCTTGATTCCTGAATATGATTTTTCGCTGGAACAGGTCAACGACCTGCTGATGGAAGGCAAACGTAAAGGTGCACGTTACGAAATCATACTGGCGGCTGAAGGAGCCAAACCGCTGCACGGTAAAGAGCTTGTAAAAAGCGATAAGCTGGATGGTTTCGGGCAAAAGGAACTGGGAGGCGTGGGTGAATATGTGGCCGAGCGGATTAATAAGACCACCGGTCTGGAAACCCGTAGCCTGGTTCTGAGCCATCTGCAGAGAGGAGGCTCGCCTTCCGCCCTGGACCGTAAAATGGGCCGCTATTTCGGCATAGCCGCAGTAGAGATGGCAGTGCGTAAGGATTACGGACACATGGTGGTTATGAAAAACGGTCTGATTACCACCCATTCTTTAAAAGATGTCATCGACAGACTGAACCTGGTCGACATTAATAACCAGTACGACAAAGAAAGATACAGCGGCCGCCGGACTGTCCTGAGCAAGCCGGAACAACCCAGGTCGGTTCTATGGAGGTAAACGGATGAAAGCAGCCGTCTTTCACACCCCCCGAAATTTTAAAATCGAAGATATTCCATATCCCAGGCTGGAAGATGACAGTGTGATTGTCAAAGTCAGGTCCTGCGGCATCTGCGGTTCAGACCTGCATTTCTACAACAGCTGGCAACAGGATGGCACGCTGCTGGGACATGAATTCAGCGGTGATGTAGTTGAAATAGGCAAACAGGTCACTAAGGTTAAAGTAGGCGATAAAGTGGTGGCCGCCGGAGGCCGGGGCTGCGGAGAATGCTACTGGTGCCGCAGCGGGCAATATCGTCTGTGTTCGCAACTGCGCTTTGTGGGATATGCTCTTGCCGGTGCTTTTGCGGAATACTGCGCCGTGCCGGCCTTTAAAATAGGCGAATATGCCGCTAAATTTCCAGCCCGGATGGCCTACCCCGAGGCAGCCACGGCCGAACCTCTGGCGGTGGCACTTTATGCGGTCAATCAGATGCAACCGGCCAGGGGCGATACTGCGGTTGTCATAGGATTAGGTTTTATCGGGCTGTGTATAGTCCGTATATTGAAATCCAGAGGAGTCGGCTGCATCATTGCCAGCGGCAGACGTCCTTTAAGGCTTAAACTGGCCAAAGAAGCCGGAGCTGATATAGTCAACGACGCAGCAGTCTCGGATGTTTATCCAGCAGTGATGAAAGCCACCGCACGTAAAGGCGCCGACCTGGTCTTCGAATGTGCCGGCAATGAATCTTCTTTCAACCAGGCGTTGCAAATAACCCATCGCGGCGGCAAAATCAACCTGGTAGGACTTTTTGAACAACCTATCCATTGGAACCCTTCGATAATAGCCGGCAACGACCTGACCTTGATTGGCTGCGGTCTGCGCTGGGACCTGCCCGGAGCCGTCAAATTGCTGCAACAGGGCATAGTAAAAGCCAAACCCCTGATAACCCATCACTTTCCCCTGGAAAGGCTCCAGGAAGCCTTCCTGGCACAACAAAACGACCCCAACGCTATCAAAGTGATGGTGGATATCTGTTAATGGCTGCCCGACAGGCAGTTGTTCGTGCCCATAAAATACCGGCGTAGCGTGTTGGCTTTTAGTTGAGACTCACGGCCTCAGATTAAAGACTATCACCCGCCGCTGAGACAGGCCGCCGAGGAAAGGGCCAGCCATTTGAGGTCTTTACCGCGGCAGACCGGACATCTGAACCGTTTAACTTCTTCCGGCCCCCTGGGGGATTGTACCGCAAAACGGGTCAGGCAGGAGCGGCAGGAGAACTCCCAGGGAGGCGGTCCCACTTCCAGACTACAGGAAAGGCTTTCTGCAACATCTGAACTCCCGCAGCGGGGACAGACCTCCGGTTTGGCGGCGAAAGACTTCACCAGAGCGAAATTTTCCGCACAATCGCTGCATAGATATTTTGTAATTGCCTGTTCCATATATAATATGATACAAAATTTCATCGCTAATGGCGATTCGCCGGATTCCAATCTGACTCTACTTCGAGATTGACAGAAATTCCGGCGAGTGATATATTTTGCTCGTGATACCTAGATAAGCTAGGTACCATTCTTAAGATTTATTGATTAAATTTTCCGGAGGTTAAGGCTGTGGTAGAGATGCAATATACCGGTCAAGATTTAAAACAGGCTTTCAGATCTGCCGAGTCTGTCCTGGAAAGAAAAATAGATGAAATAAATTCACTGAATGTGTTCCCTGTCCCGGATGGCGATACCGGTATCAATATGTATTTAACCCTGCAGTCCGCTAATGAAGCGGTGAAAGATGATGCATCCAAATCAGCCGCGGAGATATCCTCCAAGGCCGCCATGGGAGCCTTGCTGGGAGCCCGGGGCAACTCAGGGGTTATTTTATCACAGATATTTAAAGGCTTATCCCAGGGTCTGGAGAATAAAAAGACCTTTTCAGCCCTGGATTTCGCGCAGGCTCTGCATTACGCCTCAGACAGCGCTTACAAATCCATTTCGGACCCGGTGGAAGGCACGATTCTGACAGTGATTCGTGAAGCTGCCGAAAGGGCGATTGCTCAGGCCCAGGATGGCGGCAGTCTGGCCCAGACCATGAGAGCTGCTACCACTCAGGCCAGAGATACTCTAAAACGCACACCGGAAATGCTGCCTCCTCTGAAAGAGGCCGGAGTAGTCGATGCCGGCGGTAAAGGCCTGTTTTATATGTTCCAGGGTATGAAAAACTTCGTTGTTGAAAATATGAATCCGGTCAAGGGTTATCATGCCGCCCGCCGCAAAGTTAAAAAGGCAACTACCGAACAAAAAGAGACCTTTTACGGTTACGATCTGCAGTTTCTGATTACCGGCGATAACCTGCCGGTCGACACCATCCGCAATCAAATTCAGCAGATGGGTGAATCGGTGCTGGTGGTGGGTGATGAAAGTCTGATCCGGGTGCATGTCCACACTAAAATATCCCAGGATGTCATGGACTACTGTAAACAGTACGGCCTGCTGAGTGATATTATCAACGACAATATGGACAGCCAGGTGCAGGTATTTAAAAAAAAACAAGGGCGGGCTAATCATCCCGATGAAGGCGGGGAGCTATCCGATTCAATGGCCAGCCCGTAATAATTCAAATTTCTACAGAGAAAGGGCAACCGATGACTGTTTATAACGTGCCTCAGCAATTCAGCCTGGAGGAATATCCCTTCGAACTCCGGAATGCGGTCGGCCGTTTTCTGAATACCCATCTGGGCCAGTTTACCATACCGGAAATCGCTAAAGCACTGGCAGCGGATGAAACGCAGGTGGCCTGGGTATTGACCAATCTGTGTGAGCTTACCACCCCCGAAGCAATTGTGGATTCTCTAAAAGGGAAGGAATACTGGGACCACTGCTCCAAACTCAAAGCCAAATCACCCAAAGCCTTTAATGACAAAACGGTTTTTATGGGCAGAATCAACCGGTAGAACAAACGGCAGCAGGTCATAGAAAAGCCGCAGTGCTGAGCACTGCGGCTTTAATTATACAGGACTTTTTAAATTTATAATCCGGCGGACTTCAGGATTTCCGGTACCGCCTTCTCCTGTCCGATCGCCATGATATGCACACCCTGGGCCAGGCCCTTGAGTTCCTTGACCAATTCGGCGCACATTTCGATGCCGGTCTTAGTCTTGTCTTCGGCTTTGGCTATTCTGTCAATCATGGCCTGAGGAACGTTGATACCGGCCACATTCTTGTTCATGAACTTGGCCATACCGGCATTCTTCAGAGGGATAACGCCCGCCAGCACCGGCACCTTATATTGTTCCACCCGCTTGATAAACTTCTCAAAAGCGGCGGGGTCGTAGATAGCCTGAGTCTGGAAAAACTGGGCGCCGGCTGCGATTTTCTTTTCCATTTTAATGATTTGCAGCTCATAAGAGGCTTCTGTATCTGCACCAGGATTGACCACTGCACCGCAGAAAAAGTCGGTCTTTCCTTTTAATTCATTGCCCATCATGTCCTTGCCTTCGTTAAGCGATTTCATGACGGTCAACAACTGGACGGAGTCCAGGTCATATACGGGCTTTGCCTGCGGGTGATCGCCGGAGGATGGCAAATCACCCGTAAGAGCCACGCAGTTAGAAATGCCGAGAACGGCCGCACTGAGTAAATCGGATTGCAGAGCAATGCGATTCCGGTCACGACATGTTAACTGAAAAATAGGTTCGATACCCCATCCTGTCAACAGATGACTGACGGCCAGTGAGCCCAAACGCATGACGGAACTCTGCTGGTCAGTCACATTGACAGCATCTACTTTACCTTTCAGAATATTGGCAATTTCTTCCAGTTCCTTAATATCTGTACCTTTCAGAGGTCCGGCTTCCGCCGTGATAACAAATTTATTAGATTCAAAGGCCTGCTTCAATTTACTTGGCATGTTGTTCCTCCGCGCTGGCGAATGTCGGCTTGGTATAAGCCGGATTGGTTACAAAACCGGGATGGGCCTGAGGCAGATTGTCTTTGGCCGCCACTAGCTTGCGGATGGCATCCAGCCTGTTTTGTTTCTTCAACCGGTTATATATCAAGACCCAGGCGCAGTCTTTATCCTGCCCTGCTTCACACTTGCCGTTTTTGCTGCCGCCGCAAGGACCGTTCAACAGGCCCTTGGCGCAAATCGTCATAGGACAAATACCGCCGTATTCGGCCAGAACACAGCTTCCGCAGGCCCGGCATTTTTCAGACCACATACCCTCATCCAGGTTAACACCGATAAAGCGGGTATTCAAAGCAGGCAGTACCCGGGTCGTTTCAAAAATGTCGGCGGAATACTGGACGCCCGCACCGCAAGCCATGGATAAGACGGCCTGATATTCGGCAATTTTATCTTTAACAGGTTCAAAGAACTCTTTATCGCACTGCCTTTCTATAGTTAATTCACCTATCTTAATCGGGTTATTCTCCAGGCGGGCTTTCATACGCAACTCGCTGGCCAGCAGTCCGACCTCTTTCTCACCGCCGGCCTGGCAGACCGCTACACAGGTACCGCAGCCCAGGACCAGCACACTTTCAAGGTCCTTGACGCTATTCCAGATTTCTTCGAACGATTTTCTTTCACCGATTATCATTTAGTATCACCTCTTGATTTCTTCAAGGGATTAGGACCGAGTTTACGGGCTATTTCAGTCATTTCATTGGCAGCCTGAGCAAACAGGGTTGAGTTGGAAGCACTGATATGGTACATAGACAGACGTTCGGGCTCTATACCGACTTCAGCCAGCATCTTCTTGGCCTGTTCAACCTTCTTTTTAGCCCTGATATTGCCTTCCAGGAAATGACAGCTGCCTTCTTCACAGCCCGCGACATAGACCGCATCCGCACCGTCCTCGAAAGCTTTCAGCAGCAATATAGTATCAACCTTTCCCGTACACATTATTTTAACGATACGGATATTGGGAGCGTACTCCAAACGCATTGAGCCGGCCAAATCAGCCGCGGTATAGGCGCAGTAATGACAACAGAACGCCACTACCAGAGGTTCATAATTTTCAGTCATGCTCAACTCCTTTCCGCCGCCAGCTCTTTAAGCGCATCCACTTTGGCAATTACCTGCTGGTCGGAATAATGCTGCAAAGTGATGGCCTTGCGTGGACACACACTGGCACAAATACCGCAGCCCTGACAACCGGCCGCTTCGATATAGGCCTTGCCGTTTTCGGCTACTTTGGGGACATCATAAGGACAAGAGCGTACACAAGTCAAACAGGTCACGCATTTATCCTGGTCCACTACCGAGACCACACCGCCGACCATCAGATACGGCTGAGACAGAACAGTCAGAGCCTTGGATACCGCACCGCGGGCCTGGGCCAGAGATTCATCCATAGACTTGGGTGAATGGGCCAGACCGCAGACGTAGACGCCTTCATTGACCA
>DAOUFH010000029.1:0-4763 GCA_034429955.1 Dehalococcoidales bacterium | reverse complement strand
ATACATCTTCAGATGCGGATAAGGAATCTCGATACCCTCGGCGTCAAAGGCTTTCTTGATCCTGAGCTTCAACTCCCCGGCGACTTCCCACTGGCGGCTGGGTTTGGTCTCGCCCCTGACCAGTATATCGATGCCTGAATCACCCAGTTTATCTACTCTCAAGGCCTGGGGTACCGTGGTGATTAAAGACATCCAGACCGGGTCGTTGGCCATTTCCTGCCCTACCCGGTTGATGACTTTCATGGCCTTGTCCAGGTCGGTTTCATAAGATACGCTGATGGTCAAATTGACCCGCGAAAGCTGCCGGGTCATATTGCTGGAGACGCCGATCTGCCCGTTGGGTATGACGTGATAAATACCTTCGACATCTCTTAAAATCGTTCTTCTCAAGTTGAGCTCTTCCACTACTCCCGTGACTCCGGCGATGGTAATGACGTCTCCCTTGCGGTACTGGTTCTCCATGATAATAAACAGGCCGGAGATGACGTCCTTGACCAGCGTCTGGGCGCCGAAGGCCACGGCCAGGCTGACCACGCCGGCTCCGGTCAGCACCGCTGTGACATTGATGCCTATCTCAGTCAGCCCCATCAGGACGAACATAAAAATCAGCACGACCTGAATGGTGGTCACAATCACGCTGGTCAGGGTCTCGCTGCGTTTGCGGATATCCTCTTCACTTTGTTCAGAACGTGAGCCGCGTACGGCCCTTTCCACTACCCGGGGTGTGAAAAGCAGTGTCAACAGCAGCAGGATGATCACCACCACGGCCAGGATTATCAATTTAACCAGATGCAGTCTGATCCAGTCATTGACAGCGGGATGGGAGTACCCCAGTATGTTCAGGATAGCGATTATACCCAGAGCGCCGCCCACGATGGGAGTCCCGAAAATCAGGGCGTTCATGATAGCGTCATCCAGAGTACCGGCTGTGCGGCAGCAGATATCCTGACGGTACCATTTAAAGAAACCCATCAACAGGCTGATGGCGGTATAAATGCCCAGGGCCACAAATAAAGCCGGCACTACTTTGTCCGCAACCGGCTGCCAGGAGTCGGGAATACCGAAGAGACTAAAAGCGACAAAGATGCCCAGCCAGAAAAACCACAGCCTGAAAGCTATGCGGGTCTCCTGTGCCAGCATGGCGCCTATACCGGGCTTGACACTCTCGCTCGTTTTACGGAGCTTCGCATAGACGAACCTGTGTAAAAACAGGAGGACGAGGATGATAACCAGACCGCTGACGATCGGGATTACCATATTAAACAAAGTATCCTGACTGAAGACTTGCTCCCAGTTCATTAGCGCCCCCTTAATATTATTTATGATAATTATTCGGAGACGCTTTAGCAACCTTGCGGTCGGCAATCAGGCCGGAGCGACGTTTGGACGAATTATCCGGGTTAATGATAGTTCCGCCACCAGATCAAGGCCCATTTTGAATAGCCTTCATGGGTGAAGACCTCTTTGCCCTGCTGGTCGGCGAATCTGCGGGCGACGAACTGTCTGATCTTGTCTTTTTCCACCTCGCTGAAGGGCTCGGTCCGCCATTCCAGGTCCTGGATGGCGGCTTCGGCGCTGGGTATCTGTATTTTAACTTTGGAATGCAGAATTTCGACGTTGGCCTGAATGCCCATCTGGTAAAGCAGATTGTAAATATAAATGTAAGGCGGATGTTTTTTGCCGGCGCGTCCGATAGCCTGATAGACCTCCCAATCAAAAGGCAGGTGTACCACCGGAAACGTCAGATAGGCTGCCTGGCGGGCGCATTTGATGATTAACGACATAGCCTGGCGCATGTCCCCCTGCATCATCGAGCGCGAGGCCACCACCACGTCATGTTCCTCGACCAGATTGTCCTCGCCGGCTTCCTGCCAGGAGGAGTTGATATAGCGGATGTTGTTGAGGTTGTTGGCCTGGGCAGTGGCTCTCAGGTTTTTAAGCATCTCGGAAGAAATGTCCAGAGCTGTGACGCTGCCTGCTTTAGAGGCCAGAGGCAGGCAGATGGTGCCGGGCCCGCAGCCGATATCCAGCAGGCTCCAGCCCGGTTTGACTTCGACTCTTTCCAGCATTTTGTAGATATAGTCGTCTTTGTCCAGCTTGTCCTGGCCCGACGTTACCCGGTTGATGCGTCGGCTGAAACTGTCAGCTCTTTTATTCCAGAGTTCTTTTTGAGAGGTTTTATTCCAAACGCTGCTGGCCGATTCGGCCAGCCACAGTGCATTCCAGTCGATTGAGTTGAAGTCCATCGTTATCCCCCGCTCAGTCAGTATTTTTGGCGATCTCAGTATAATATTTCCCTCCGGCGCAGCCCCGGCACAGCGTCCGGCCGTTTTTTACCACTTCCCGCCCGTCCATTATGCGCTCGCCGCATTGCTCACAGCAGGCTTTCTGCCTGGGAAAACCGGGCAGGTCGTTTTCCGTTATATTGACGGTGACATCCTGCAGAGTGACCAGTTCCGACTCAGGAATAGCGGCTATCTTCTTCAAGGTGTCTTCCATGGACTCTTCGTTATTGAAGCTCTCCTTGACAATGGCTCTGACCGCCCGGTTGGTCTTAATATCGACGAAGGTAGCGGCAAACTTGCCGTAATCGATATGCTTTAAAGAGCGGTGTCCCAGAGTGCAGCCGGTGACGGTTTGCACGGCATCCGTCATACAGCGGTCGATTTCCGCATAAACTATCAGATTCTTGTTTTTAATTCCAGGTTCGAATCCCAGGTGCTTCAGCGCAGCCAGTGACATTTTAGTGCCAAGGGCGATTCCGGTGCAGACATGGCCGTGAAAATCCCCCGCTTTTTTCAGGTACGTTTCAAATTCGTTCATAGAATCTCCTGTACAGATGCTTTTATACTCACGTATTACCGGGCGGCAGGCTTTAACCTGGTAACTAAAAAGCAGGAAAAAATCCGCTTCAGGCCGCAGTCGGCCCCGGTTTAGTAGCTTGTTTGTGGAGGGCAACGATAACGCAACTCCGCCGTTTGTATCTCCTTTCAACTGAGAAACGGCAGCACTGTCGGGGCTGCCTGTTATTCGCTTCAGGTCGATACCGGCTGGTTTACAGGCCGACCGGCTGAAGGCGTACGGAATAATTGGAAAGGAGAAGGGAGAGAAACTTAATGGTAGCAAGTACAGTGGAAAAAGGACAAAAAATAGCGTTTCTCCGGCAGAAAGAAAACGCTAAACTGGATGTAAGTGAATACATACCTTCTCCTTTCCAATTTTGGGAAACAACGCCGTTTCCAACGTTGCCGTCGATTCGCTTTTGGCGAATGCCGGCTGTCCACCATATCCGTGGGCGAATTTAGGTTGAACAGCTCAAGAGAATCTGGCTATTATCTTAGCACTCCTGCCGGGAGGTGTCAACTGCGGTCTTAAACCGACGCTTCAGAGCCTGGCTATAACCTTTATTCCAGAATCATAGTTATTATCAATAAAACGGCTACCAGTAAGGCTACCCCGAAAAGGATTATAGAGACCAGCGGAAATTCTCCTATCAGCGGAGGCGTTTTAGCCAGTACTATCAACGAGGCCGATAGCAGTAAAGCCGCCAGCAGAATGGTCAGAGAGATATGATGCGATATTTTGTGCAACGTCTTACGCAGCGGGTCCAATCCGACATGTTCAAACTCAATTTTTACTTTACCCTTTTTTAGCTGGTCCAGCACCACGCTGACGTCATAAGGCAGGTCCCTCAGCAGATTTAGAGCATCGGAAAGAGTCAGGTAGACCTCGCGGGACTGTTTGAAGGGATTCATATTTTTGAAAACCAGCCGCTTGGCATAAGGCTGCATGGCTTTGACCAGCTCGAATTGCGGGTCGAGTTTCTGGGCGGTCTCTTCCAGTGTGGCGATGGCTTTGAAAAGCCAGATCAACTGGGTCGGGAAGCGGGCTTTATGCCTGGCCAGCAGCTTTAGTAAACGGAAAAAGATATTGCCCAGGTTGATGTTGCGGAGGCTGGCCTGTCCGAATTCATGGATGATATCCGAGATATCCACCTCCAGACTTTCCGCATCTATCACCTCGTTCGACTCGATCAGCCCCAGCAAAGCCCGGGCGGTGCGTCTTTCATCGTTTTCGGCAATGTAGTACAGTACTTGCCCGATGCGGTTGCGGTGCCGGGAGGATATGCGTCCCATCATCCCGTAGTCCAGCATACAGACGGTATTACCGGGCTGGATTACGATGTTGCCCGGATGGGGGTCGGCGTGAAAGAACCCGAACTCCAGGGCGGAACGGAAGGCGATATCGGCTCCATGGGCTGCCAGCACTGCCAGGTCGTAGCCGTTTTCTTTCAGTTTCGGAATATCCGCGATGCTGATGCCGTCAATATACTCCATCGTGATGATTTTAGGAGAGCAATAGCTGTTGTCGTAGACTTCCGGTATGTGTACCCAGGAAACGTCCTGGAAATTCTTGGCCATCAGCCGGATGTTTCTGATTTCATTGAGAAAGTCCAGCTCTTTGAGAAGGTTGGCGCTGAACTCTTTGACCAGGCCGGCCGGGTTGAGAACGTAGAGGCCTTTCAGATAGCGCTCCATCAGTCCGGCCAGCGTGTTCAGTATATCCAGATCGACATCAATGATCTCCCGGACGTGCGGCCTTTGCACTTTAATAACTACTTCCCGGCCCTTGACCTCAGCCCGGTGCACCTGAGCCAGGGAGGCGGCTGCCAGGGGTTCCTCATCGAACCGGTCGAACAGTTCGGACAGCGGCCGGTTCAACTCAGCTTCGATGGTTTGTTTGATGATGGCGGTGTCGACAGG
>DAOUFH010000028.1:0-16696 GCA_034429955.1 Dehalococcoidales bacterium | reverse complement strand
TCTCAGCTCTGGCGATTTCGGTAATTACCAGGGATTGCTTGATGTTTTTAACCGCCATAGGCTTGAGGTCTTCTTTAAGCTGGTCCTCGGTCTTCTGGATGCTTTTCAGGTATTCTTCCATACCTTTTTCATCCATCTGCCAGCGGCGCATCTGCTGCGACAGCATAGCCTCGATTTCTTCTTGCTCCATGACCGGAGGATATTCGACCTCGGAAATCTTGACGACTTCGTCAATCATTTGCTGCTCAAATTCTTTTTTAACCGAATCTTCCAGAGTCTTCAATAGACCCTCTCTGACCTTGGCTTTTAAATCTTCCAATCCGGCATATTCGGCGCTGACGGTCTTGGCAAATTCATCATTGACTTCGGGCAGCTTTTCTACCTTGACTTCTTTAATTGTAATTTTAAAAGAAGCTTCCTTCCCAGCCAGTTCAGCCCTGCCGTAGTCCTCCGGAAAGCTCAGTTTGAACTCTTTGCTCTCGTCCTTCTTCATTCCTACCAGAGCTTCAGCGAAACCTTTAACCGGAAATTCGGAGTCCTTGACTATCTGGTACTGGGCATCCTTCTGGTTGATGTAGGGCTGATCACCGACAGAGCTTTCAATATCCAGGTTGAGCATATCGTTGATTTCAGCAGCTTTATCCGCAGGTTCCCAGACCGCATGCTGATGTCTCAGCTGCTCAATGTAATTAGTGACATCCTCTTCTTTTAATTCTACACTTTTTTTGGAGATTTTGACTTGACGGTAGTCACCCAGCTTAACTGTCGGCTCCAGGGGAACTATCATTTTATAGATAACCGGATCGATCTTCTCCAGATTCACTTCCGGCCGGGATATCGCTTTGATTTTCTGCTCTTCAGCAGCCTTGTCAAAGGCCTCCGGGGCCATATGTTCAACGGCATCTTCCAGCAAAGCGCTTTTGCCCAGGTACTGTTCCAAAATAGACCTGGGTGCTTTGCCTTTGCGGAAGCCGGGCACGGTGTATTTCTGGACCAGCCGGTTATAGGCTTTTTTCAGACCTTCTTCAACTTCAGCCGGCTCCATTTCTACGGTCAAATAAGCCTGACGGTTCTCCGTCTTGTCTAAACTAACTTTCACAGTTCCCCCCTAATAAAAATCAAAAATCAAGATTCAAAATATATCTAAAAGACTAAAGCTATCTGAGGTTATTCATCGTTAATATGCTCGCAGCAATAATCTTTGCAAGGCTATTGATTTATTCTATTAAAATGTCTATCGCCCTGATATCCGGTTGATTAACAGCTTGTGTTAATTCCAGCCGGTCATTCGTCTCATTGGCAGACTTCAAAGCTATTTCAAAATACTTTAAAAAGTCGTTTTGTTGAACTATCTGACCTACTCCTTATTTTCAAGGTCTTCCATTTTCAGTTTAATATGCAATTCGTCAATCTGCTTATCAGATACCTCAGCGGGCGATTCGAACATCAGGTCGTAAGCGCTCTGATTCTTGGGGAAAGCGATTACGTCGCGGATGGTATCTTCCCCGGTCAGTATCATTACAAACCGGTCGACTCCCACCGCCACTCCGCCATGAGGAGGAGCACCGTATTCAAAAGCTTCCAGCAGATGACCGAACAGGCGATCGATTTTCTCATCCGAATGCCCGAAGATGCGGAATATTTTACGCTGCATATCGGTATTATGGATACGGATACTGCCGCCGCCCAGCTCAAAACCGTTACAGACCAGGTCGTAATGACGTCCGTGGACTTTCTCCGGAGCAGTCTCCAGCAACGACACATCAGACTCTTTAGCCGAAGTGAAGGGATGATGCATAGCCTCCCAGCGGTTTTCTTCCTTATTCCAGTTCAACAGCGGGAAATCCACGATGAAGGCCATCTTCAGTTCCTGATTATCAATCAAATTCAGGCGACGCGCCATCTCTTTACGGACTTCACCCAGCACCGCATTGGCAGCTTCAGCTTTGCCGGCCACGATCAATAGCAGGTCGCCCTTTTTAGCACCCAGGCATTTAGCCATCTGTATGACCTGCCCGGCATTGATAAATTTGGCGGCGCGGGACTTGACCTGATCCATGGTTAAGCTGTCCAGGTCGCCCGGGCCGTTACCCAGTGAAATGGTTAAAAGCCCCTGGGCGCCCAGGCTTTGAGCAAAAGTATTCAGTTCATCCAGTTGGCTGCGGGTATAGCCGGCACAGCCGGGCGCAACAATAGCCCGGATTTTGCCGCCATCTTTAACCACATTCTTGAAGACGGCAAAGTCTGTCTGAACGGCGATATCCGAAATATCGCCGATTTCCAGGCCGAATCTCAAGTCGGGCTTATCGGAACCATACTTGTCCATAGCTTCGGCATAAGACATACGAATAAAAGGTTTATTAACCTTCAATTCCGGTTTCAACTTTTCGATCAGACCGCTGAAAAGCTCTTCGAGCAAATTCAGGATATCCTCTTCTTCCACGAAGCTCATTTCGATGTCGAGCTGGGTAAATTCGGGCTGGCGGTCCTTGCGGGAGTCCTCATCCCGGAAGCACTTGGCCAACTGGAAGTATTTTTCCACACCGCCTACCATCAGCAACTGCTTAAACTGCTGCGGAGATTGAGGTAAAGCGTAGAATTTACCCGGGTAGAGACGGCTGGGCACCAGATAGTCACGAGCACCCTCCGGAGTGCTTTTCATCATGATAGGAGTTTCAATCTCCAAAAAATCTTTGGCGTAAAAAAATTCCCGCATATAGCGCATGACTTCATGCCGCAGAATCAGATTCTGCTTCATATGCTCACGTCGCAGGTCCAGGTAACGGTACTTTAAACGCACATTTTCATTCACATCGATGTCTTCGTTAATGTAAAAGGGCGGTGTTTTGGCCGTATTGAGTACCACTGCTTTATCCACGGTAATCTCAATTTCCCCGGTCGGCATTTTGGGATTTTCCGTACCTTCCGGCCGCCGGGATACTTCGCCAAAGACCTGTACTACGAACTCGTTGCGTAAATCGCTGGCAATAGCATGGGCTTCCCGGGAGATCTCCGGATTGAAAACCACCTGAACGATGCCGGAGCGATCCCGCAAATCAATAAAAATCAACTGACCGTGATCGCGGCGGCGGTCCACCCACCCGGCCAGCTTGACTTTTTGTCCGATGTTCCTTCCGTTTAACTCTGCACAATTATTAGTTTTAAGCAAAAAATAACCTCCTTTTCCAGGAAGGCTCTATAGTAATTACTCTCAAATTAACAAGGCTGGATTTATAACATTATCTTAAAAATTATATCGTATTACAGCCTTTGCTTCAACAAATAGAGTCTGGGTGCGCCCTTACCAAAGTAATCCCGTTGCAGGGACTAACTCGCCATTAATATCGAATCCTCTTTAGGCAATAATTGTATATTGCAGGGGAATGGCTCTTATGTAACCTGAAATAATCGAACCAAGAGGGCTGAACCCTGAGGGTATTGAAGGTTGTTATGCTGACCTGAATATGGTCGATAGCTATGAAACAGGGATTGAAAACGAGACTGAGAGCCGCAGCAGGTCTGACGCTGGTGGAAGTCCTGATCGCCCTGGCGATTTTGTCAGTGGTATCGGTCGGGCTGCTCAGCGCTCTGACCACTTCCTCCAAAGCAGCGATTGCCGCCGACCAGCTTGATACAGGACGCGCCATCGCCCTGTCCCAGATGGAATGGGTCAGAGAACAGAGCTTCCAGTCTTCCGGTATTTACACTGTTAATGAGTCTCTGCTGGAAGACTATCCGGGTTATTCGGTCGATATCAGTGCCGAAGACGCCCAGGAGCGGGATAGCTTCATTCAGACAATCACAGTCACGGTCAGTTTCGGAGACCGGACAGTGGCAACACTGCAAAACTGTAAAACTAAAAGATGATTAAATCGAGAACCAATTTCAGTAAAAAAGCGCGGGGCGGCTTCACCCTGATAGAGTTGCTGGTGGTCATCGCCATCAGCGGACTGCTGGGCAGCGGCGTGATTACAGCCATGTATCAACTGAGCACAGTCAACAAAATCGATAACGCCCGCATGCTGGCTGTCAAACAGGTTGAAAATGCCCTGTATTTTATCAACCGCGATATGCAGATGGCCCAGAAAGTAGAAGCCAACGGAGCAGACTACCGTCTCAGAGTGAGCCGTTCGGACTGGGACACTAATATACTCACGGTGATTACCTATTCACTGGATGAAGGTACCCTGGTGCGTTCCATCAGTGTAAACGGCGGAGAGCCGGTCACCTCAATTGCCGCCAATTATATCACCACCCTCTCCGCCGAGGCTCCCGACAGCCAGGCCCAACCGCCGGAGAAAGCCTGGACCATCCTGATTACAGCTACGGCATCCTCGGGTAACAAACAGCTCTCCGAAACCCGCCAGGTACAAATCATACCGAGACCGGGATCTTAACGAGCATGCCTAAAATATTTTTAATCATCGCCGGAACCAGAGGTCGCAAACAGCGGGGTGAGATATTAATAACCACTCTGATATTCGTCATGCTCGGTTTTCTGATTGTCTTCCCGCTGCTGGCCTTCATGGCTACAGGACTGAACAGCAGCCGGCTGTACACCGTTAAAAACGGAGCTCTGTATTCGGCGGATGCCGGGATCGAGGACGCTATCTGGCAGATTAAATATGAACATCTTTCCTCACTTTTAAACGATCCCGCTGAATATGATGAATATGATTTCGAGACTACCTGGCAATATACCCTGCCGGTGGAACTCAACCAAAACCAGGTGGAGGTTACGGTTAATAATGTCTGGATCCCTTACGGTATCGACACACCCACCATCACCGCAGCCAGAGCCATCGCCAATAATAACCGGCTGCTGGTGACCGGAGGTATGCAGGGCGGTACTACCGACGGCTATCACGCCACCGTGACCTATTATCCTGCGACGGGAGAGGACTTATTGATCGACAGCATCGGCGTCTGGCTGCCGCCCGGATTCAGCTATACGGCAGGCAGCAGCAATGTTGAAAATTCCATTGGAGAGGAATATTATGCAGTGCCTGAGGTTATCGCCTATAAGGGCGGCTACGTGATAATCTGGGACTTTGCTTCTGTTGATATCCTGGACTTTCCCAACGTGGACACCCTGGATTACCCCATGACCTGCGATGTGACATTCAATTTCACAGCAGACAAGCCCGACACTATCCCGGACGCAGTCTGCTGGCTGGAGACCAGCGGAGTCAGCGGGATGGAATTTTGCTGGGACTATGATGTCAAGGTGTTTAAAATCACCTCGACCGCAGACAGCACCAGTATTGAAACCTATGTGGTTAAAAGCGAACTGCGCCAGTTGAACGGAGCCCTGAACGGAGACTACATTGCCACCGGCAATACTTTGATGCAAGATGCTCATTACGACAGCGGTCATATTCGCGACAGCTGGCTGAATGCGGCCGACCATTCCAGCTCGGCCAGCATCGATACTATCGACAGCGAGGCTGAAGTAGCAGCGGCTTTCCTTTACTGGACCGGCTGGAAGAAGGAATCTGAAATCACCTATGTGTCTCCTCTCAACCCTGAAGACTGTTCGGATATGACCGCCTGGAACGTCAGCAGCCCCAACGCCTGGAGCGTCAGTTCCGGCGCTTACCAGGGACATTATTCCACCGGTGACAGCCGTGAAATTCACCTTGCCGCCAATATCAATTTGAGCGCTTACAGCGATGCCAAAGTCGCCCTCTGCTGGCAGCAGAAAGTTGGCGGCCCCCAGACCTTAACAACTTTCAGCGAAGGTTTCTCCACGACAACCAATTGGACTTTAGGCTCGTCCTGGAGTCTGAACACCTATACAGGACAAATGAATGCGCATTTCTCCGGCGGACTTGATAGTGATAGATATTTGACTCTTGCATCTAGTATTGACCTTAGCACTTATGTGGCTTATCCGACCACGGTAGTCTGGAACCAGGATGAAATTGATAGACTTGAAAGCGATGATGCCCTTTATTATTCATTCTCAGGTGATAACGGAGTAACCTGGAGTTCAGATTATCTGGCTTTTGCCGATGATAACCCACCTAATCCCATTTCCGCCCGTACAATTCCCTCACAATATCTAACCAGTACTTTCAAAATACGGTTCAGAATAAACGGATTCTCCGATTCAGGCGAAACCTGTACTCTTGATAATGTATCCATTCAATACACTGTTACACCCCAATATTCAGAAGATGACGGACTGGATTTCGCCTTATATAAAGCGGATACCGGCTGGAGCGATAACATCCCGGCTTTCCGCGGCGATATCGGTACCTCTTATGTCAATTATTATTACTTCCTGCCTCCCCAATACATCTCTGCCGTTTTTAATCTAAAATTTACTCTGGCCGGCTGCTCCGACCCGGCAGAAACGGTATACCTGGACAATATCTACCTCAAAGTGATGTTGCCGGACAAAGCGGTCTTTTTCAAAATCAACGGTAGCCAGGTCTATTGCGACTCCTCCGGAGAACCTCAAGAAGGGGCTCAGGAGCTTACGGCTGATAAGACCGATGCCATTTTGAATATCAGCGGAAGCACCTATAAAGGGTTCTCCTATACCGGGTTTAAAAATGTTACCGACCTGGTCAAACACTATAGTGACGGAGCCGATTCTCTGGCCGAACCACCCACCTATGGCAATGGCAACGGCAGCTATACTGTAGGCAATGTCGATGCGACTTTAGGCATAGACGGCGGGGACTATCAACTGGCCCATGCCGGCTGGGCGCTGATAGTGGTTTATACCAGTCCCGCAACACTGGGACATCAACTTTACCTTTACGACCGCTTTGCCTATGCCGACGACGGTGAAGACCTGGATTTTGACAAAAACGGTACGCCGGGCGGCGACATCAGCGGTTTTATCGTCCCTGAACGGATACGGGATGAGTACGGGCAACTGGAATCAGTCGCAGCCAAAATCACCTGCTGTGCCGGCGAAGGGGACTACTGGATCAGCGGGGACTTTATCACCCTGAATGCGCCCGCAGAATACTGGGACGACGACCTGTCCAGCTATCCGCCCTCGGATATTCCCGATGATTATAAACTCTGGGACCAATATGATACGCCGGATAGTCTGACTGAAGAGAAAAACAACGTCTGGAACAGTTTCTCGACGGTCTGTTCGGCCGACGGCATTGATATCGATACCTTCATTATCACCTGGGACAGCGGCCTGATTTCCGAAGGCGATACCACCGCCCATGTCGATATCTATACCTCGCAAGATAACTGGAACCTGGTCTTTTTAATCCTGGCCTTCCGCAATGAAACTACCACCGGCGGCTCGCTCAGCTACCTGATTCACGGCTAAGGCTTTAAGCTTTTATCAGATTTTCCCCTGTATATCTCTGGCCCAGGCTGCCGCAGCCTCAAGCCTGCTGTGGTCCGGTTGCCCTATGGTCGCCGGACGCATTTTAGCCCAGTTGACCAGTTCTGCATCGCCGCTGTGAAGCATAAAGTCCGCCACCACTTTAGCCAGTTCACCCTGGCAATTGAAAATACCCTTAACTTCAGCTCCGGCAGCACATTCAGTGCTGCTCTTAATCCACTCCGGCAGCTGCGGCATATTTTCTACAGCCGAATGAGTGATAAAGATGGCGATTTTGTGCCCCGGAGCCTGTTTGGACAAAAAATCGGCCACCTCGGGAGGAGCGCCGAACTTCACTATCGGGAAACCGATAAACACCAGATCGTAACCTTGCAGGTCCTGGAGCTTGCCGAACTCAGTGATTTCTTTCTCACCTGAGATTTCCTCAAAAATACGCCGGGCCACCTTTTGAGTATTGCCGGTCTGAGAGAAGTAAGCTACCAGAGTCTTCATACTATCGTCCTCCTGTTTTTTATTATTACGGGAAAATTTTAACTGCTTCAGACGGCCGTCAGAATAACAACAGGGAGAGTTTATAGTTATCCCTACGGACAGGTTTCGGCCTGGTCATCCGTCCAGACCCGGTCAGCCGGCCGCATTTTAATCGCCCGCTGAAATGAAGGCCTGAATGCGTTCATTTACCAACTCAAAATTGAAGCTTTTTACATTGACAATCAGGCTTTATAAAGACTATTATTTGGCTAAGAAGATGAGCAAGACTATTCAGGAAATCAATCAAAAAATCAAAGCAGGCCAGGCGGTAGTAGTCAACGCCGTTGAGATAATTGATATCGTCAAACAGGCAGGACTGAAAAAAGCGGCTGAAAAGGTCGATGTAGTAACGACCGGCACTTTCGGTCCGATGTGTTCCTCCGGGGCCTATTTTAATATCGGGCATGCCAAGCCTCGCATCAAGCTGGGCGGCGGGCGTTCCTATTTGAATGACGTCCCGGCCTATGCGGCTTTTGCCGCCGCCGACCTGTTTATCGGCGCCAACGCTCTGCCGGATGACGACCCGCGTAACCGCAACCACCCGGGCGATTTCAACTACGGCGGAGGTCATGTTATTGAAGAACTGGTGGCCGGCAAAGACATCCGGCTTTCAGCCACCGCCTACGGGACTGACTGTTATCCGCGCAAAAGGCTGGAGACCTGGATTAACATCAAAGACCTAAACGAAGCCGTACTGTTCAACATGCGTAACGCCTACCAGAATTACAATGTAGCAGTCAACAGCACAGATAAGACCATTTACACCTATATGGGGGTATTGAAACCGAAATTCGGCAGCGCCGGCTATTCCTGTGCCGGACAGCTTTCACCTTTAATGAACGACCCCCTGTATCTGACTACCGGCATAGGCACCCGCATCTTTTTGGGCGGCGGCATCGGCTATGTGGCCTGGCCCGGCACCCAGCATAATCCCACTACCCCACGGGCTGCCAACGGTACCCCCATGGGCGGCGCCGGCACACTTTGCGTTATGGGTGATTTGAAACAAATGAGTCCCCGCTACCTGGTGGGCACCAGCATGCTGGGCTACGGCTGTACCCTCACCGTAGGAATCGGAATTCCCATTCCTGTTTTAAATGAAGAGATTTTGAAATATACTACCGTAAGCGATGCCGATATACAAGCTGAAGTGATCGACTACGGGACCTCATATCCCAACCTCCAGAGTGAAGTACTGGGACGGGTCACTTATGCCGAATTAAGAAGCGGTAATATCATCGTCAACGGCAGGACCATTCCGACGGCTTCCTTATCCAGCTATCCCAAAGCCCTGGAAATCGCCAATACTCTCAAAGAATGGATTAAGAACGGCCAATTTTTCCTGACTGAAGCCGTGGCTCCCCTGCCGGGGCCGGATTCAGGAACCTCGGTACACGCGCTAGTCGAAAGACCTGTTGAGGAATATTTATAGTGCCTGAAAAGACCGGAAAGAAAATAACTACCAAAAAAGTCGTGCTGCACTTTCCCAAGCGGATGGTGGATGAGCCTATTTTGTTCCATTTGATAAAAGACTTTGATCTGGAATTCAATATTCTTAAGGCCTCCATCACGCCTGAAGCCGAGGGACTGATGGTGGTTGAACTTAAGGGTGAACAAACCCAGTATGACCACGGGGTTCAATACCTTTTAGACCGGGGGGTCAAAATTCAAGCGTTAAGCCGGGATGTCACGCGTAATGAAGAGCGTTGCACCTCCTGCGGGGCCTGCGTAACAGTTTGCCCGGTAGGGGCTTTTGAATATGAAAAAGGTACGATGATAGTCCGCTTCAAAGACAACAAATGCGTGGCCTGCGGCGCCTGCATCAAGGCCTGTCCGCCCAGAGCTATGGAATTACATTTCTAAGTAAACTCATTACTTTAATCTTGCTGTTAATTGATGGCGAACCGAATTTCCACACACTAAATTCGGAGGATAGGAAGCGTGATTTACATAGCCAGTACGGCTGCCAGTCCAGCCAAAACGGCTCTCAACCTGGCACTGGCCCAATATCTTGAAAAAAACGGTCAGTCAGTTTTTTTACCCCAGAGAGACGGCATCAACATCAATAAAGCACCTTACGTCGACATGAGTCGCGATGATAAACGCCGGGCAGTGTTCGAAAAGTCCCGCGACCTGTTAATAGCCTGCGATAGCTTCGTGATAGTGCTGGACGGGCAACGGCCGGATGAAGGTCTTTGTCTCGAACTGGGTCTGGCCTATGCACACCGCCTGATTACCGGCTGTAAACGTCTAATTATAGGCCTGCAAACCGACGGTTCTTTCTTTTTGGGAGCCAAACTCAATCCTTCGGTACAAATGTGTCTGGATTCCATAGTAGATAAACAGGAAGCTTTAATCAAAGCCATCGTTCTACATACTAATAAAACGTAAAAAGAGTTTTTTGTTCCTTGTTCTTTTACGTTTTCAGTAAGGGCAATCTCAGTTATAGATAATCCAGGACAAAAGTAATTTTGCCCCTCTATTAGTTGTATAATAGTTCAAATGTATCAACCGCGTTTTTACCGCAGCTGGATAAAAAATCAGGACCTGGTACACTTCAATGTGATTGTTGAAGAGAGCGATTGCTCTATCAGTGCCGTTGCCAACCTGGCTGCCAAAGCCCGCAGCGCTATCGTAAAATACCGCTCCATGATAAAAAAATACATAGCCTCACATCCTGAGTTTTTAACCACTCTGGAGCCTTATACAGCCGAAAAGAACGCTCCCGGAATAATTATACAGATGGCCCGCTACAGCGCCGCCTGCGGGGTAGGGCCTATGGCCTCTGTAGCCGGAGCGATTGCCCAGTTCACCGCCGGCGACCTGAGAAAGTACAGCCCGGAACTGATCATTGAAAACGGCGGAGATATCTATCTGGAAAGCCGGCAAGAGCGCCTGCTGGGCATCTTCGCAGGTAATTCGCCGCTCAGCGGCAAGCTCGCACTGGCGCTACCTCCCTGTTCCGCTCCCCTGGGTATCAGCACTTCTTCCGGTACTGTGGGACATTCCTTAAGTTTCGGCAAAGCGGATGCGGTAGTGATACTGGCTGAAAACGCCATACTTTCCGATGCCGCCGCTACGGCCGTAGGCAATCTTATTATCACCTCTGAGGACATACCGCTGGGCATTGAGAAAGTCCGTAGCATTACAGGACTTAAAGGGGTGGTCATCATCAAAGATGAAAAACTGGGAGTTTGGGGAGAGGTTACATTAAAGTCCGTCAATCTGGATTTTTAAGCCGCGCGTGAATATACACTGAACTGAGGCAAGTGGATATTACTTGCGGGATCGCCGGCTGCCATTACCCTCAAAATATGGCCTGTGCGGTAACGAATGAAGGGCCCGCCATGCAGATTGCTGATTACCAGCTCATACAGTTCCCCGGTCTTTACCTCATCCATTAAAACCGTTTTGGGCCGGTAGCTTTCCTCTTCTTCTGCTTTCAAATATTCCTGCTGGGGAATGAATTCATAAAAATTGCGGTAAGGAATAAAGGTCAAGTATTGATGGGTCCAGTGCTGCATAGCCATAAATCCGGCTTCGGGAGCACAAAAAACCTCCAGCGGTTTAACTCCCCAGGCGGCACTGATGCGGTCCTTGTTTTCAACAAAATACTCGCCGCAGCAGACAATGCCGCGCGGTTTCCAGTAGTCTCCGGCTGAATTAAAACCTCCCCTGAATTTTTTAATAATAGCGGCTCTCAGCAAACGCAAGCGGGCCAGAAGACTCAACTCCTGTTCACCGTACCTTGAGTCCGTCATAGAACCGATGTTTTCACCTATGTCGGTCACCTTTTGGGGTGTCGAGATAACGTAATCCAGACCGTCTCTAAGGCCTTTCTTAACCGACCCGGAAAGGCAATCACCCTTTTCTGCAGAAAGAAAGCTGTTATTTTCAATCAGGTTGACGCAGTCCAATCTCTGTCGCAAAGCGGTATTTAAAGCACCTGAGATAACGTTGTTCTGCAGCAGTGTCAATACTCTATTTTGATTCCCCAGTTTGACCTCGCCCCGGCAGGAGGCCGCAGACAGCACAAGAGCGGATATAGCATCATCCGCCAGAGCGGTAATAAAACTCAGACTGAGCGGAATATATTTGACCTCGCCGCCCGGTCTGGGCACTTCGGTCCAGTACAGCACGGGCTCCACAAAGGCTGCCCGGGGTTGCTCTTTAAAAAAGCTGTGATAAAAAGCATAATCGGTGAAATCGGTCAAATGACGGAACTCCGCCACCGTGTCAGGCTTATGCAGACCGAATATCCGGCGGCCGATGAAAGACTGTGTTGCCAGTTGTATTTGCTCCTTCATAAGCTGTTTTTGTATAGCCAGATATTCTTTTAAAGACAAATCCAGAAACCCGCAGTACTTTTTCCAGAGCAGTTCTTTACTGCTATCCGCCAATAGACGCTCTTTTTCCAGAGGCGTCCAATCATAAACCGGGACAGCTTGAGTTTCACGGCTTATTCGATTATCAGCAGAGAAGTTCATCAGATTATAATTCCTGTCAGGGGTTTGATTTCAGAGAAAGCCCGCTTGTAAACGCCAGGCCAATAGATGCTAAAAAATATTTCTGTATAATTGATATACTTACCAATCAATTATCAGATTTAGTGGAACATTTGTCAATAGTATTTATAGAAGCTTATATAAATAATATATTCAGTGTTTTTACTAATTTAAGTATAAAATACCATATTATGAATACTTATTAGCAGCTTAAAAATGCAGTAATACGGCTGTATATAGGCTGTATTTAGCCACTAGATATTTAGTAATATGACGTTTTGCATATAACGTAATGCATACAACCAGAAAAATCAAGTTTAGAACACTTGATTTAGCGCAACAGGCTATTGGCGACTATCACTTTTTGGATCTCGGAGATACCCACATAGATTTCGGTCATTTTGGCATCCCGGTAATAGCGTTCAACCGGCATGCTCTGCATGGCCCCGTAAGCTCCGGTAACCTGCATAGCCAGCCGGGTAACCTCTACCGCTGCACGGCTGGCCTGGATCTTGACCATGGCCGATTCGGTCTTAATATCTTTACCCTGATCGCGTAAAAAAGCCGTGCGGTAAGCCAGCCAGCGGACACCCTCAATCTGGACAGCCATTTCAGCCAGCAGCAACTGGATAGAAAGCAGCCTGGAGATGGGTTTGCCCAGGGCCTGGCGTTGTTTGGCATAACTGACTGCAGCCTGCAAACTGGCCTGGGCTACTCCCAGGGCCTGGATCCCCACGTAAAATCTTTCAACGCTGATAGCTTCCAAAAGGATATCAAAACCCTGTCCTTCCTGACCTAAAAGACTGTTGCGGTGGACTTTGACATTGTCCAGAAAGGCGGTCGATGTGCCTGCGCCTCTGACACCCAGCGTCTCCAGTCTTTCTTCCACGTTAAATCCCGGCGTAGCGGTATCCACAATAAAGGCATTCAAGCCCTCGCCGCCGGTCCGCCGGGCAAACACCAGAGCCAGGTTCGCTCCTGCTACGTTGGCGATGAATTGCTTGTGTCCGTTGAGATAATAGCTGTCTCCTTCCAGCCTGGCAGTAGTACTGATTAAACGGGGGTCGGAACCCGTCTCAGCTTCAGTAAAGGCAATACAACCGAAAGCGCGGCCTTGCGCTACGGGCGTGATAAACCGCTGTTTCTGCTCTTCATTGCCGAATTTTAAGACTCCCTCTACCGGAGTCAGATTGACCGAAAGCATTGCTCCTAACGACATAGAGGCCTGGCAAAACTGTTCCAGAGCCAGTGTAAAGCTGAGGTACCCCGCACCGGAGCCTCCATAATGAACCGGCACCGGCAGACCGGCATAGCCCAGACGTCCCAGTTCCTGCAACAGGTCGAGGGGATAGGCCCCCCGGTCTATTTCTGCCGCTCTGGGCGCAACCAGCCTTTGACTGACTTCAGCTGCAGCCTGACGTATCATTTTTTCCTGCTCATTGAATTCAAAGTCCATCTTGCCCTCCGTTAGCTGCTGTATCGTCTGTACTAATCTTAGCAGAACAGGTCTTTTTTCGACGAATCTATGTGCGATTGGTCAAATTGACAATAAAAAAGCTGCCGTTAAACGGCAGCTTTTTGACTGGCAGAACCGGCCTGTATCAGGCCTTTTTCTTGGTTGTATCTTCCATTTTTTCAGCTTTCTCAATGATCTTTTCAATATCATTGTTGTTGCCGGCTATTATCAGGATATCTACATAGCTGATAACTTCATCAATCTGGGGATTGATCAGTCCTTCTTTACCGCGCTGTATCATCAAGACCACCGCACCGCTTTTAGCCCCCGAACTGAATCCGATATCCGCCAGGGTACGTCCGACAAAATTGGTGGGAGCCTTGGCTTTGACAATACCCGAACCGTTTCCCAGCGGGATAAAATCGGTCACCTCTTTCATGGTCAAGACCGGACCCATTCTGAAAGCCGTATCCTTTTCGGGGAAAATCACTTTATTGGCACCGATACTGGATAGAATTTCCCCGTGCAACTCATTGTCTGCCCTGGCAACGATATATTTAACACCCATTTTTTTCAGCAGGATAGTGACCATCACACTGTCCTGTATGGAAGCTGCAATGGTAACTACTGCTACATCGAAACTGCCCAGACCCAGCTTTTGCAGGGCAGACTCGTTGGTAGCATTGGCCCTTACCGCATGGGTCACCTGGGAACTGACGTTTTCCACCAGTTCCGAGGCTTTATCAACAGCCAGTACTTCATACCCGGCATTATGTAATGTGATGGCCAGATTTGTGCCAAACCTGCCCAATCCTATGACCGCGACCTGTTTAGCCATGTTTACCTCCTAA
The DNA here is from genome assembly GCA_034429955.1 of Dehalococcoidales bacterium. Taxonomy (GTDB): domain Bacteria; phylum Chloroflexota; class Dehalococcoidia; order Dehalococcoidales; family UBA3254; genus DATIKD01. The sequence continues at coordinate 2,029 of DAOUFH010000028.1, read as the reverse complement.
CCCATTCTGATATTTTCATGCGGAAAATCGAGGTCTACTGACTGTTTATGGTGCTCTATATAAGCGATAAAAGCCAGCGGTGACAGGCGACCGATAAACATCGCCAATACCAGCACTACCTGTGAAACAGGCGACAACAGGGAGGTAATGCCGGTGCTTAAACCGACTGTGCTCAGCGCTGAAAAGACCTCGAAGAATATTTTGTCTATCGGCAGATTCTCGGTAATTGTCAATATAATTACGAAAAGACCGACCAGACCCAGATAAAAAAAAGTCAATGAGATTGCTCTGTAAACCGTACCGCGAGAAATTTGACGTCCGTAGATGCTGACCACATCCCGTCCCCTCAGTACGTTCCAGATTGTGATAAGCAAAATACCGAAGGTATTGACCTTGATACCGCCGGCTGTAGAACCGGCCGCACCACCCACACACATCAGGAACATCGTAAAGAACAGCGTAATCTGTTGAAAATTGCCGACATCGACCACGCTGAACCCGGCAGTCCTGGCCACCGTCGAATGGAAGAACGCCTCCAGCAATTTCTGCGGAAAGCTGAGACCCGCTAAGGTTCCGGAATATTCGGCAACCAGATAAAAGACCGTGCCCACCAGCAGCAGACTAAAACTTACCAGCAGCACTATCTTACTGTCCAGGGCCATCTTGTTAAAGCGGCGTCTCTTGAAGAAGTCCACCAGCACAACCCAGCCTACAGCGCCAATAATAACCAGGATAGCGGTAGTCAGTAACACTACCGCATCACCGCTGTAAGCAGACAAGCTCTGGGCATTGCCGAAAATATCCATTCCACAGTTATTGAAAGATGAAGCAGCATGGAAAATAGCCGTCCAGAGACTGACATCGGCCGCTCCTGTAAAATGCCATCTCAAATACAGGGCGACCGTCCCCAGGGCTTCCAGTACCAGAGTAAAAATGGCAACTCTGATGACCAGACCCAGGACTCCCCCCAACTGGTCGATACCCATTGATTCTGAGACCAGTAAACGATCCTTCAGTCCGAAACGTCCGCCGATTGCCAGAATCAGTAAAGTAGCCCCGATAATAAAGCCCAGTCCACCCAACTGGAACAGGCAGAAGATGACAGCCTGACCGAAGGTGCTCCAATAGCTACCGGTATCCACCACGGTCAGACCCGTGACACATACCGCGGATGTTGAGGTGAAAAGAGAAATGATGGGATTGGTAAACTCACCGGAGGCGCTGGAGAAAGGCATAGAGAGAAGAATTGTACCGATAAGAATCAGGGCTAAAAATCCTCCAGCAAAAACCAGAGTGGAAGAGAACGGGTTGGATTGCCTGGGCATTAGCGTGAAGGCAAGTCTTAGACCTCGGCCTCTTGGCAATTTGAAGACCAGGTTCTCCTTTTGAGTAATCTGCGTGTCTATAGTTTAAAGCCTCCCTACAAAGAGATATGGTGAAGTAATCATATATACTCATACCATCGTTTGCAAGTTAACGCTACCTTACAAACCTCAGGTTGATAATCAGGGAATATTATATTCCTCGAAAACCAAACATACAACAGCCATCGGCAGAGTATTTCTCCTGGACACACAACTAATGATATTATATACAATAATTTTATTAATATACCTAAAATTACCTATTTTTCAATCCCGGTTATATTGACAGATGACGAATTCCGTTATGTGAAATTGACATTCAAAAACAACTAAAGGGGGGATTATTCCGGCGGATATTCCAGCGGGTGTCTTTCGTTAAGGTAATCCTGCAGGATAATTGCAGCGGCAGCGGCATCATAAGCGCCCTTTTCAACCCGGCCCTTCTTCTTTTTACCTCCGGACTCCAGCAAATCTTTCGCAGCTACCGTAGTCAAACGTTCATCCCGGTATTCCAGGCTTATGTTAAGCGCAAGTTTCAGCTTTTCAGCGAAGGCTTTTACCTTTTCTGCCTGTTCCCTGATACTACCATCCAGTGAACGCGGCAGTCCGGCCACCACAACCTCAGCCCGGTATTGGGAGACCAGCTCGCCGATGCGCCTGATGGC
>DAOUFH010000027.1:0-15499 GCA_034429955.1 Dehalococcoidales bacterium | reverse complement strand
CGCCCCCTACCGCCGCAAGATAACTGAAGGACAAAAATATAGCGGGCTGGGAGTAGGATTAGCCCTGAGTAAACTGTATATCGAACTGCACCACGGCTCTATTCAGGCTGAGAGCGCAGTGGGGAAAGGGTCCAGATTCAGTTTCACTCTCCCGCTTTACGAGGAGCAGCTTAACCGTAAAGACACATAGTACAAAGTCTGATTACTACGCGCAGGTATTAATCAGTGTTAGAAATAATCTGGTATATGCTGTCGCTGTCATATAGGGCCAGGCAGATTAACAGCTGTCAGCTGCCGGTTACACTACCGCTACAGTCAAGGTATTATGGCTTGATCAATCCGACACGGTCGATGTCCAGACCGGTTTCTTTTTTGAGGTAATTTTTCAGCGAAAACACCCTTACCACAGCGTGACCAAACTCATCCTGCAGAGTATAAACCGGACTGCCGGTTTCCGTCTGAGCGCAATGCAGCTTCAATACCAGACCGTCCTTATCACGGACTGCCTCACCCTCATGTATATCCATATTCCAGCAGACAATCGTTCCGGTCTCTTTAAAAGAATGCTGAAAACCGGATTTTAGATTTACAGCAAATTTAATTGATTGCCTATCAACTTCAGGAGTGACATCCGGCAGGGTCTCTGCCGGTTTTTCATTTTCCATCTGTTCCACCATAATCTCAGCTTTTTCTAAATTTAAATCCGTGTGGTCTTCAGGCTCAGGGAACGCTTCAGTTTGACCCGCAAGTTCAGCCTGACCCGAGTTCTCTAATTCTATAACCGGAGGTGCCTGCGGCTGAGTCCGGACAGGTACAAAATAACTCCCCAAAGTCTTCCAAAAAAGCCATATTATCAGGTATCCCAGACCGATTCCGGCGCCGATAACACCCACCACACCCAATATCCAACCCCAGATAGGAAGTTCCATATTGGACCTGCCTTCTACAATTTTTCAATAAATTTAAAGACACCTTTTCTTCTCAGGATTGAAATAAAGGACACACCCTAAAAAATTTAGATAGCAGCTCTGACTGCATCACGGAATCTCTGGAATTCCTTCAGGCGGACATATTGCTCACTATCTTTGGCCTGTTTCTCGGACAATTCATCTTTAAAGGTTTTTAAATCTTCTCTGAGTTTGTTTTCTTCGGCATGGAACTCTGCTTGCATTTGCTGCATTTGTACAACCAGCAAGTTCATCTTTTCTATTTCTTCGTTTTTGCCCATTTCCAGACCGGCGCTCTCAATAAAATTGGAAAGCGCCACCATCATGGTTTTGAAGCTGGTCTTAAGCTCTTCAAGCTCCTTGACCGGAGAGGAAAGAGTCATCTTGTCTTCCCCTTTCAATAACGCAATTTTGGCCACGTCACCGTTTGGTGACGCGCTGCCGACGGGATTCTCAGGTTTATTTTGGGGAGGAGGAGTTTTGGATTTTGGAGTAAAGTTTGCAGCATCATTGCCATCTTTGATAGCCATAATAAACCAACCTCCTGCACTAATTTCAAGGACACGCTTTTTCATTATATTAAAATCTATAATTTCTATCTACTAAGATATTCATTATAGATTATCGTTATGGTTAAGAGTTTTTTTATTTTTAATCGCAATCAAATCGCCCTGCCGTATATAACAGCAACGGCAGACCGGCATTGCTCTTTTTATTATCGTATTTGAGATTATTACCGATTCCTTATACAATACCAGTTAGCTAAACGTATAAGAAGTTAAAAGGAGGGGAAAATGGCCAAATCCCAATATGACAAACATATCTTGAGAGAACCTTACGGTCAACTCGAAAGAGACGGCAAAGTAGTATTCGAAGGTTTTCTGGCTAAACCTGAGCAACTGCATACCAAATGCCAGTTTTTGTATTCCATCGTCAATAAAGCTCACGTTAATGAGGCCACGCCTCATGTGCACGAGTTCCCCATCGTCATGAGCTTCTTCGGTGCCGATTCCCAAAACATCCAGGATTTCGACGCCGAAATCTGGTTCTACCTGGGTGGTGAACGTCAGATCATCACCACCACTGCCACTATCTCGGTACCGCCCGGACTGGCGCACTGCCCGCTTATTTTCAAAAGAGTGAGTAAACCGCTGGTCTTCGTGGAAGTGATGCTGACCGATAACTATGTGCGCAAAGAAGTGGATATCAAGTTAATCGATGATTTCGATTAACTGAATACGGGGATCTTAAAGCAGCCGCAGCCACCGCTTTTACACGGTGGCTGCAGTTTTTCAAGAGTGCTATAGAAGGTCTTCAATCCATCAGGACCGGTACAAAGACCTGCCAGGCCAACAAAGCTTTGGCCGTCAAGCTTAGCATTATGTAAACTTTCTCACCAAAAAGATAGTCCCGCCAGGGACCAACCTGTTTATATTGCAGAATCATATTCACGGCAAAACAATTGAAGAAAATAAAAAGGGATACTATGATGCCGTAGACAAAGCCCGGAGGTGAGGCTGTCACACCGGGCGCGATCACATAAATAACAATGGCAATCCAGGGTATAATACCGGCAAAACAGCCGAACCAGAAAGGCAGCAGGCCGCCCTGGTTCGGTTTTGTGAATTTCTCCTGTAAAGCGCCGAACAAAATCATGGAGGCATTGATCCCGAAAATCGCCAGCAGCGCCGCAATATCGCTGATACCGGTAATCTGAGCTATCAATACAATCATGATGGATGAACTGAAGAAATACTCTATCCAGCGGCCGTAGTTGCGGCTTTGCAGCAAATTTCTTTTATACCAGGGGAAAACGGGCGGAGAAGCGATCAGCAAAAGAGCTGCGGCGGAAATTGCCATAAAAGCGAAAACGCCCCAGCCCGTAGCAATGGAAAACAGGTGATATACGCCCGGCATACTACCGGGAGGACCGTTTAAAAAAGTGGCATTAACCGGCAGTTTGAAATCGTTGGTCAAAACGGCAATTGCCGCCGCCTGCACCGCCAGAATCAAGCCTACAATGATATTCCAGATGCGGAGCCGTCTGAGTTGTCGCTCGATTTTCTGATTTTCCGACATATCCTTCCTCCTCGAAAACTATAGCAATATCTCCGGCAGATCAAGAAAGACAGACAAAAAATACAGACCAGGCGATACTAAATATCATTATATAAAAGACCCGGAATAAGGGGGGATTTAAACAACGCGTTTATTACCGCGTATTCCTGACAGACGATAATTCATAATTTTGCCGATTAAGTCATAAGGTAAAGGCCTGGAGAAGGAAAAACGTATAGTGCCTTTTGAAGTGTGATAGTCCTTCAATTCATCTTTGAAGGCTGCGATCGCTTCAGGACCCGATAAAGTCCGAATAGTACGGATTACTCTATGCAGTTCACGCATAATGGCCCGGACGGACGCCGGGTATTATGCGATGTATTCATCAATCGTATTGATAGCGGACTTCATCTCTTTTCCCCTTGCCGTAACCGGCTGATTATAATTTCATTCTAGTCGAATACGTACAACAGGTATGAAGAGTCTGCCCTCTTTCCAGTTAATTGGCCGGAGTTTCGAACCAGTCGCTGCGCAGTACACCTTCCGGCAATTCGAAGACACTGCCGGGAATCTCTGAGAAATCGATATTGGTAATCTCGATAACTGCCTGCTGACCAGCCTGCTCAATTTCCTGTCTGATTATTATACCGTAGTCATTCCAGATCCAGGCCTTGCCGCTATCTTTCCCATTGTCGAAAGTCAGTACGGTGCAGGTCTTGCCATCCAGTATTTCCGTGCCGGTGATCACCGGATTGAGCTGCAGTAATGATTGAGTATCGGCTTTAATAGAGGAAGGGATGTTCTCAAAATCCGTGCGGGTAGCAACTCCTCCCACCGGAATATAGACGTAACCGGTCTTTTTCTGCATATCCGCCAGCAGCACAGTCTCCCGTCCGTTCATTTGGGTATCCACCCGGATGTCCGGTTCTTTTATCCAGACCTGCATGGAAACCGAGCTATCGCTGTCTTTCAATCCGGTAACGACGGTATAGCTTATCTGGTCTATAGCGGCTATCTTATTCAGCAACGCCTCCAGTTCAGGATTAGAGGCAGGACTTCTCTCACCACAGCCCGATAACAGCGCTGTCACCAGGACTACCGCCATTATTGTGATAACCCAATATTTAAATTTCATTTGGTCACTCTTTTAATATTTATAATTATTTTTATATTTTATAAGCAGCCTGTTTATTTCCCTTTTATAATAAAGTGCTCATACTATCAAGTCAACCGTACCTGTTGAGTCTTGTCCGGGGGTGAACCTCGGCCTAAAATGTTATAATTCGAGTATTAAATCAGAGCATCATCAAGAGGACTTTTTAATGCTACCCAATGACACCGAATCAGGCTCCTTAGCGTTCTCTCCCGGCCGCATCGCCGGGTTGACCTTACGCAACCGTATCATCCGTTCGGGCTGTTTCGAAGGACTTTCACCCGCAGCAACGCCGTCCGAAGCCCTGATTGAACACCACCGTCGGGTAGCCGCCGGCGGCGTCGGGATGACCACCGTCTCTTACTGCGCCGCTGCACGAGACGGCGTGGCCTTCGGCCATGAGATGTGGATGCGGCCGGAAATAATACCCCAACTGAAACGGCTGACCGGAGCTGTACACAGGGAGGGGGCAGCAGCCTCGATTCAAATCGGTCACTGCGGATTTTTCGCCAATAAGGCGGTCATCGGAAAAACACCTGTAGGTCCGTCTCGCAAATTCTGTCTTTTTCGCTACAGCCTGTGCCGGGCTATGACCGAAACGGATATAGCCAGCACCGAACAGGACTTCGGCCGGGCCGCTGAACTGGCCGTGACAGCCGGCTTCGACGCAGTAGAAATCCATGCCGGACACGGTTATTTGCTCAGCCAGTTTCTATCGCCCTGGACCAACCATCGTCAGGACAGCTACGGAGGCTCACTGGAGAACCGCCTGAGATTCCCTGCCGCAGTTATTCGACGCGTACGGCAGTCAGTAGGCAGGGAGTTTCCCGTTATTGTAAAAATGAACTGTGAAGACGGCTTTAAGGGAGGGCTCCAGATTGCTGAAGCGGTCGCGGTTGCTCAAAGATTTGAAGCTGAAGGCGCCAGTTTGCTGGTACCCAGCTGCGGGTTCACCGCCCGCACCTCTTTTTATATGATGCGCGGACAGGTCCCGATTAGAGAATATATCCGTTCAGAAAAGAACCCCGTAACCAGGGCTGGCATGGCACTTTTCGGTCGCTTCATAGTGAAGGAATATCCTTATAAAGAGCTGTTTTTACTAGAACAGGCCAAACGTATCAAAGCAGCGGTCCGGATACCGGTGGCTTATATCGGCGGAGTCACAGGTCTGGCAGCCCTTAATCAAGCTTTACAGAGCGGTTTCGAGTTCGTACAGGTCGGACGGGCTACGATAGAGGACCCGGATTTCGTCAAAAAACTGCAAGCGGGAGAGATAAAACAGTCCGGCTGCGACCAGTGCAACCGCTGTGTGGCGGAGATGGCCGGACGGGGAGTCTACTGCATTTCACAAAGCAAGGGTTTTAAATATAAAAACTACTCCGGCTAAAATCCAGCCGGCGGCCTTATTAAGTCCAGCTATATGGTATAATAATTGAAACCGGTCTGGTACGGGCGGTCTAAATCACCAGTCAGGGGCATTTCAGCGGAACGCATTCAGGCACAAAAAAGCCGGTTTAGCCGCCCTCCGCAGAGGTTGACAAAACCCTAAAATAAAGATAATGTAGAAAAAAGTAACAGTTCAGTTTTAGTAAATCTAATAAAAGGAATGGTGAGATATGTTACTGTCAAACAAAGTTGCAATTATTACCGGGGGTGCCCGCGGCATCGGCAGAGGAACTGCCCTGAAATTCGCCGGCGAAGGCTGTAATGTAGTCATCGCAGACCTTCTGGAAGATGAAGGTAAAAAGACTGCTGAAGACATTTCCAAAAAGGGAGTCACCGGCCTGTTTATCAAGACCGATGTAACCAACGCTGCTCAGGTCAAAGCCATGGTAGCCACCGCCAAAGAGAAGTTCGGCAAAATTGACATTCTGGTCAACGATGCCGGCGCCATGTTCGGTACTTTCGCAGCCGAAGAGGAACCCGAGGACCATTGGGAGAAGGTCATGAACCTTAACCTCAAGAGTGATTACCTCACCTCCAAAGAAGTTATCCCCCTGATGAAAGCTCAGAAATACGGCAAGATCGTCAACCTGTCTTCAATCGGCGCCGTTTATCCCCCGGGCCCTTCCATGGCTTATGCTTCCGCTAAAGCCGGCGTGCTCGGTTTGACCAGAGCTCTGGCTCTTGAGCTGGGCGCCTTCAACATCACCGTTAACGCCATCCTGCCCGGCGCTATTCCCACCGATTTCTGGAAACTGCCGCCCGGTGTTGATATGGAAGCCGTCAAAGCCAACGTCGGCAAGACCATCCTGATGCAGAGAGCCGGTACCCCTGAAGATATCGCCAGAGTAGCTCTGTTCTTTGCTTCCGAACTTTCCGATTACGTCACCGGCGAGACCCTGATTGTCGGCGGCGGTCAGCCCCTGAATCCTCCCATGAAATAAAATCGCCTTCATACTGTTTTAAACTAAAAACCGGCCTGTACAAGGCCGGTTTTTTTATAGACTGCGTGCTGCCTGTTGTGCAGACTCAAAGGTCAAGAGTTAGCGGTATTGGAGGGCTTCATCCTGAGAGAAAGCGTGGCGATTAAAGCCAGCAAACACAATATTCCCCCGGAGATAAATCCCCAGAAGTAACTCTGGTTTAAATCAAAGAAATAGCCGGGTAAAACACTGCCCAGTCCCGAACCGATCGTCTGGGCGAAAAGGATGATGCCCAGTATCAGCCCCAGAGAGCGGGTACCGAACAATCTGGCCACCAGCGGCGAGTTTTGGGCCAGGCCCGAGCCAAAAGCCAGGCCATAGACCACCATGAGTACGTTCATCAGCCAGAGGCTCTTAACGAAGGCCAGGGCGATCATCACCCCGCAATTGAACAGGTAGGTAAATATCAGCATCTTGCGGTTGCCGATTTTATCTCCCATCGCCCCCAGCGCTATACAGCCTATGATACTTATGCCGTTCATTAAAGAAAGCAGCCCGGCCGCAGCGGTCGAATCCACTCCCACATCGGTGGCATTGGGAGCCACATGAATGTTGACGATATTGGCTACAAAGCCGAAGCTGAAAAACATCAGTATCATCATCCAAAAATTGCCTGATTTGAAGACCGGTTTCAGAGAAGATTCAGAACTCGGTGCCGGACGCACGCTGTTTTTGGCGCCCTGAGCTGTAACAGCTTCCTCCGGCAGGTTGAGCGGTTTGTGCTTCAGGAACCAGACCGCAGTCAAACCCAGCACCAGATAGATAATCCCCTGTATCAGATAGGCCTGATGCCAGTTGGAACTTTTTATCAGCCAGTCTGCCACCAGCGGCATAATCAGTCCGCCGACCCCACCGCCGGCCGACACTATTCCGGCCATTATAGTGCGGTTCTTGACAAACCAGCGCGGGATAAGGGAAAGCAACGGACCCATCAGGCTGGGACCCAGACCGATCAGCAGGCCGAAATATAAATAAAATTCCCACAGACTGGAAAGCCCGGACATCAGAAGATAACCGGCGCCGGTCAGAATAACGATTCCCAGGGTCACTCTGCGCGGCCCGTATTTATCCGCCAGATTACCGGTGATTATAGCAAAAATGGCTGTTACCACCGTCGATACCGCAATCGGCAGAGAGGTTTCCGCCCGCGTCCAGCCCATATCCTCCGCAATCGGTTTGAAGAACACACCGATAGTCAGCAGCATACCCACATTTATCATGATGATAACAAAGGAGGCTAAAACTATGATGTATCCGTAATTGAAGGACTTTTTCTGTCCGGGGGATTGACTCGTATTATGCTTGTCCATAACCAGTTAAGTCTACAGGAAAGCCTGGCAGTGTGCAATTAAAATTTCAGCCCCGTTACTATGCCGGGGCTGAAATTTACCAGATTAAATTAGGAATTCTTTATCAGAATCTATTTACTCGGGAAACCTTTGACGGCAGGAAACTCATTGACATCGACCGGATAAGCCTCGGTCTTGCCGTTAACGATGGCCGAGTATTCACCGGTAATCGGACAGTTCACAAAGAAGAAGGGAGTGACTACTCTCTTATGGATGATGGGACAATGCATCAGTCCTGCCGGCACGTGTACCGCCGTAGTCTGATTGATGATGATTTTTTCACCTTCTTCGCCCAGATAAAGCTCGGTTTCGGCGTCGTAGGCATTCAAATCATCGGAGCAGGGCACAAACAAAAAGACTTCAGCGAAATCATGTTTATGAGCGGTCTCTTTGCCCTCGAAAGGAACGCTGACATGAGTGAATCTGATTTGAAAATTGCTGTTAGCCAAAGAGTGAAATATCATGCCTTTAAAAGGCGGATAGATACTGCTGCGCACGATACCTGTAGTTTTTAAATGCTCATACTTGGATTCAGCCATTTTTAAACTCCTTGATTTATTAATATCGGAACTGCTGTGCTTTCACAGCGCGGTTAAAACGAATTAAGGCGGCAGGAAAAATGCGGCTGGCCAGAGATGCTGATTTTGGACTTAATACCGATAATATGCTTAATAATTTGGAATGTCAAAACTTTTTAATTTCCAAACGCCAGCCTGTTTCCAACTAACGGAATCGGCTTGACTTTTTACGCTATTATTGTTACTATTTCGACAATCGCGTTAGTGCACTAAATCCCCGCACAATGGACAGCTATCGGTATTCTGTGATTTCAGCATCTTGGCCATCTGCTTTCAGCTTTTTACTCAGGCTGTCCTCAGGCAAAATCAGTTTACAGTATATTTAACGTAAAGGAGGTTTGAATAATATGTCCTACGGAACAGGAAAATACACCTATGAACTGGCGAACTGGCAGGCTGCCTACCCGGCCGGCTGGTCACCCATCGAAGTCAATGCACTGGCAGTCGATTCAAAAGACAGGTTATTTGCCTTTAATACCGGTGAGTATCCGGTCACCGTTTTCGACCGCGACGGCAAATTGCTGAACACCTGGCCAGCCAGTCTGTTTAAACACAATCACGGTTGCAGCATCGGGCCGGATGATTCTATCTATTGCGCTGATGACGGTAATCATACCGTCAGTAAATTTACTCCTGACGGCAAAGTGCTGATGACTCTGGGTAAAAAGGACCAGCCTTCAGACACCGGTTACACTTTCGTGGGAGAGAACGGCAAAACACTGGGCATAATGGAAGCTATCTGGACCACCAAACGGGGTGGACCTCCCTTTAACAGCCCTACCGATGCCGCACTTTCGGCCTCGGGCGATATCTATGTCTCGGACGGCTACGGCAATGCCAGAGTACACAAATTTTCTCCCGACGGTAAATTGCTGCTTTCGTGGGGTGAGCCGGGAAAAGGACCTGGCCAGTTTGTGGTACCGCATGCCGTCGCCATCGATAAAAAAGGCCGGGTGCTGGTATCCGACCGCCACAATAACCGTATTCAGATATTCGATGCCAACGGCAAATATCTGACAGAATGGAATGACCTGATTTTACCTACCGACATTTATATAGACGATGATGAGACCGTTTATATCTGTGAACTGGCTCCCAGAATTAGTATCTTTAATATCGAAGGCAAACTGCTGGCCCGCTGGGGCAACGAGGGTCGCACCAAGGAAGACCCGCTATTTGTGGCTCTGCATTCCATAGCAGTAGACTCCCGCGGCGACCTGTATGTCTGTGAAGTGATGGGTATCCATCAGGGCACACCCTTCCTGGCAAGCCGCAAGACCCGCATGATTCAGAAGTTTATCCGCAAGTAATATATTTCGTATCTTCGGCGTAAAGAAGGGACGGCGTATATACGCCGTCCCTTCTTTTTATCCCTGATTGGGATTAAAAGATGTGGTTGACTCATAGGTCGGGGCGAACATGATATGACCGAACATAATAGGCCTGTCCACCCTTTTGAATTCCAGCGGACAGTGCGGCAAGTCTTTGGGCACATAGACCCAGGTGGTAGATGTGATGATATAAGTCTCGGCATCCTTCCCCTCGCCCATCACAAATTCAACCTCCGCTCCGAAATCGGTGAAGTCCATGGGATTACCACCGATAAAATAGATAATTTCCGCGCAGGAATGACGGTGCGGTTTATCTATCATCCGGTAAGGACGGTATATCGGGCGCAGCACCTGGGTGAGGGGTTCATCCCAGCCCTGCACGGGGCTACCCTGCCCGATGCCGATATAGACCGGGGCATCAGGGTCCGGCTGGGCCTTGTTGGGTTTGCCCCAGGGTTCTCTTAAAAAATACTTTGCATATTTCGAGTCTGACATTTATCCATCCTTTATCCAGTTACAGTCCTGTTTTTATTTAAGCTCTAATCGCAGCCCAAATCAACCCCTGCCGCAACCGGTTCTGCAGACAATATGAAGCCCCGTCCGTATTCCGGACGGGGCTTCAACTGTTCCCCTTCTAATAGCTATGAATCTAAAAACTGAAGAACTAGCCTTTAAAATTCTTGACCGGGACAGCCTGCAGTTTGCCGTCTACATAGGCTGAATAAGTGCCTGAAATCGGGCAGTTCACAAAGAAGAAGGGTGTTCCCACTCTCTTGTGAATAATCGGGCAATGTTTCATGCCGGCCGGCACAAAAATGGAGCAAGTCTCGGTGATGACCAGTTTTTCACCTTCCAGGTACAGCCAGGTTTCTGCGTCATAAGCATTCAGGTCGGTAGTGCAGGGTACAAATACGAAGACCTGCGAAAAATCGTGGCTATGGGCATCTTCTTTACCGTCGAACGGTTCGCTCACATGAGTAAATCTAATCTGGAAGTTCTGGTCTTTGAGAGTATGCGCAATCATGTTCTTAAAGGGTGGATAAATAGTGCTGCGGGTAATGTTTTTGGTCACTAAATAATCATATTTGGATGCCATGTTTTCAAATCCCTCCTATCTATTTTCGATGATTAACACCGGTTTAATACTCGCGGGAAGCACATTACTGACATTAAGATGAACTCTTAAGAATATCCTAAAAGTATTACCTTTAATGAAACAATTTTAAAACAATCCGACGATTAAGACAACTCTACTCTTGTTGAGGAGGAAAATACCGCGGATTCGAAGGTCTTCAATACAGCGGCAGAGATTGCTGCAGGTGACTTAGTCAGTCACCTTTCAAGCCGGCTCGCATCTCTTCGATGAAGACCCCCACAATCTTATCGACATTATCGTGTTCGGGCTGCCAGCCCCACTCGCGGCGGGCATAGCTGTCGTCAAAGTACTTGCCCAGATGGCCTTCATGGGCCTCGGGCAGATTCTGACTGGACTGAAAGCTGATTTGAGCATCCGGGATATACTTTTTAATAGCCTGAGCGACTTCGCCGGCCGAGACTGTGCTGATACAGCCTGAGACATTGTAGTTGACCATCCGGATATTCTCTTGGGGTGCCTGCAGCACCTCGTAAGCTGCTCTGCCGGCATCCCGCCGCGATATCATCCAGGTCTTATTATTTTCAGTGACGCTGGCAATATGGGGTTTCCCAAAAACCGCATCTTCGATCATCGGAGGAACCCAGTGGCCGGGAGTCTGCACGCTGGGGCCAACCACGGCGGCATAGCGTATCGAACGAAAGTCTACGCCGTAATTACGGCGGTAATAGCGACCCATGCCTTCACAGTACAGCTTGCCTATTCCATAAATCCCGGTCGGCCTCTGGATGGTGGTATCGCTGACCGTTTCACCGGTCTCCAGACCGTAGGTTCCCACACTGCTGGTGAACATCATCTTTTTAACTTTGAAAAGGCGGGCCGCTTCCAGGATATTGGTAGTACCCACTACATTGGTATTGAACGAACCCCAGGGGTCCTTTTCGGAGACAGCCGTCAGCATCGCACCGGTATGGTAGATATATTCAATGTGATTTTCACTGACTGCACTCAGCACCTGCGGCCAGTTGGAGACATCGCCCTGCACCCACTTCACCTTATCGGCTATATCCGCCAGTCGTTTGCTGTTTCTGGAACGGTTGAACAAGACCACCTCTTCTCCCTGCTCCACCAGTATGTGGGCTACCTCCGCTCCGATAAGTCCGGTACCGCCGGTGATAAGACTCGCCATTTTCGCTCACTCCTTAAAGTTGGATTAGTGTCACATTGGAAAGGCCAATAGAGTTATTATAAGAATATTCGGCGGATAATAGAATAGCAGCAGTGCAAAAGATAACACTCCAAAACTGTTATAACGAACGGCCCCGGATAAGTCCGCCAAACAACCAAAATATAACAGCAAGCCTGGCATCAAACTGTTTCCGGCAGTCGACTGTAATACAACTGTCGCTTCTTCGTATAACTAATAAATGCCTGTTGTCCTGTTATGTTATTATTAGTTTAAATTAGCAGCTTTCTACGGTTAGCTGAATAAGACGGTACGCCTATCAACGACTGAGGATGTCTAGACATGCCAACAATTAAAAGAATAATATTGCTGTTCTGCCTGGTGGTCACACTGATATGCCTGGTTCCCTCTTTTTGTTATGCCAATTCGGCAGAGCCGCCTTCTGTGCTGATCATCGTTTCCAATGCACCGGAAGACCTGGAAATCAGCCTGGGTGACCACAAGGCTTACAGAACAGATAAAGCTTTTGAAAGCTATTTTGCTTTTTACCGCAGTGATTTAAAGTTCACCGGTTACACTCTGACCTTCACTACCGGGGACAGTTCATTCGATATCGCTCTGACAGAGCCGCTGGACAGTTATAACAACGTCTTTACGCTGGATTTAGAAAACCGGACCCTTAATCCCGGCAAATCTCCGCTCAGATCAGTGGCTCTGGTATCCCTCAGAGTAGTCTTAACTCTGCTGATAGAAGGTCTGATATTTTATTTGTTCGGCTTCAGAAAGAAAAGATCCTGGCTTATTTTCCTGATTATCAACCTGGTCACCCAGGGTGTTCTCAATATCATGCTGAACATTAATTATCATCCTCTGACCAGCTACGTAATCTTCAATTTGATCGTCTGGGAGTTTTTCGTCTTTGTTATAGAGCTGGTAGCTTTTCTGGTTTTAGTTAGAGAACACAGGTGGTGGCGCAAAGCGCTCTTTGTCATCGTAGCTAATTTATTGAGCCTGATAGCCGGAGGCTTTTTAATCAGCGTCCTGCCGGTGTAGACGGTTATCAATTCACCCGCAATCTTTACTTAATTCTAAAAGGAGCAGGAACTGCGGATGTTTCTCCACCGGGAATTGAAAACCCGCTAGTTAATATTTTGAACTGCAGTTATTTGGAATTTAGTATTTAATCACTGCTAACCAGGTGCGCTAAAGCCGGAAAGTAGCCTCGGGGATCCCGCTGCCCTGGATGATGCTCTTGAAAGTACCGATGGGCAATTGCCGACCTTGATGATAGGGGACTGTAACCTGTCTGCCGGAATCCGGATTACGCCACTTTTGATGACTTCCCCGTTGAGAAACCAGCGAGAAACTGTGGGCTTTGAGTACAGCAATGACCTCGTTAGCGCTTAGCCTTGGTAACCTTTCTGGCATCCGGAGTGATTTCTACCTCATGAATTTTTTTGCCGCGCTTCGGCGTAATCGGAGCAGGCTCCAGATAGAGGTACATCGCTTCTTTGACATTCTCCAGAGCCTCTTCTTCAGTATCGCCGGCGCTGCAGCATCCCGGCAACTCAGGACAGTAAGCGGCATAGCATTGGGTCTCAGGGTCATATTCTGTAACAATACGAAATTTCATTTCCAGCCTCTATGGTAAGTATATACTCCGGTTTTTCAATAGTCCAGTAAGATTATCAGAGGTCTTTTTGCTCATTACCGGGCTGCCGGGTGGGGTGTTTGGCAGTTTTTACCCTGTCCATAAATTTCCGCATATTCTGTGATTCATTGACCCGCACACCCTTTATTGCCTGGTCCGGATTTGAATAACTGTAGGCTTTTCGCCTGATTCTCTCCAGTATATCATTCAAAGTATGCAACTCCTCTTCCGACAGAACAGACAGGATATCCTGTACCACACCCCAGGCCATCACCGTCGCCTTGTCCAGCAGTTGCCGACCTTTTTCGGTAGCCACCACCCCCACGAATCTCCGGTCATGTTTATCTCTTACTCGTTCAACCAGGCCTTCTTTCTCCATACGGTTGGTAATCATGGTTACAGAACTGATATTTCTATCGGTCCATTGCGAGATACGGGAAGGTGTCGCCGTACCGTCCATAAATTTTATAGCCATCAAAATAGTATGTTGCTGGGTAGTCAACCCTGCCCTGGCAAATATGATATCCTCACATTTGGAAATATTGTTATAGGTTTGATGCAGCAATAGCCATGTTTTAAGTTGTTGATTATCAAACATAAATTGCATCGGCATGGTGTTCTCCTTTAGATATTTTTCGCAAACCTTAAATTCTCGATTGAATGCCGGCCAGAAGTGTAAATTGCCGGACTCACTACCTGGATCAATCCGTTAAGCATCAAGGGATAGTTAACCTTAACTACTAGAAATATAGGAGGAATTCCGGTGTCAACCACAAAAAAAAGTATCCCTGGGAAAAAGCATACAAATAAAAAATTGGACGTGCAAATATGGTTTCGCGCTCCCCGGTTCTGGAACAATTTCCTGGAAGCAAAAGCATCCCGGGAATATTGTACAAAATCTGATCTGGTCAGGCACGCCCTGGGCCTGGTTTTCGGTCCCGAGCTGAAAGATGGTCAACCTGATTTCCAAGCGGTAGAAAAATCTGGATACTCTAGGGGAAATGAGGAGACAACAGACTGCTCGGCGGCCGGTACTGGAATGGTCTTGCTTAAGAAAAACGGGTTTTCCGGCATTGAGAACGACCCGTGGATAGAGAGCATGGCCGCCTTTGTAGCCAATAAACGATCGCCTCAGACCCACCGGGTCTATCGGCTGGCCTTGAACCAGTTTTTTGCTTTTGCCAATAAACACCCCTCTTCAATCCAGCAGAGTGATGTCATCAAATATCGTCTTCAACTGGAAACCCTGAGACGGGCAGCATCGACCATTACCCAGCATCTGGCCGCCATTTCCGGTTATTATAGTTTTTGCTGCACCCGTAACCTGACCCAGTATAACCCTGCCAAAGGCGTCAACCGGCCCACTAACGGGGCTTATACCAGCGCAACCTGGTTAACTACCGCCCAGGCTAAAAGTCTGCTTGCGCAGCCGGATGCCTCGACCGTTAAAGGCAAACGGGACTATGCCATGCTGCTAACCTTTCTACTGACCGGTCTGCGCCGGAAAGAACTGGCGAATATCAAAGCCGGCGATATTCAAAAAAGAGGCGAAAAATTATATCTAACGTACTACATCAAAGGTGGGACGAAGATTGTACGAGACCTTCCGGTAAAGTGCTGGACAGCTATTCAAGCTTACCTGAAGGTCAGCGGAAGGGTTACTAACAGCAATTCTCCCCTGTTTGTGGCTGTTAACGGGCCTAAAGACAGAAACCGGAAAGATGCAG
>DAOUFH010000026.1:0-2070 GCA_034429955.1 Dehalococcoidales bacterium | reverse complement strand
TACCAGGGCTGAAAAACCGCCGATAAAATCAACTCCCACTTCCCTGGCACTCCAGTCCAGGGCCTTGGCATATTCCACATAAGATTCATCATCCGAAGCAGCCGCTATTAGCGAAATAGGGGTGACCGATACTCTCTTATTGACGATCGGAATGCCGAACTCTTCTTCCAGTTGCTGCCCGACTTTAACCAGTCCGGCGGCATATTTAGTGATTTTACGGTGAATTTTTTCGCGGGCTTTTTTACCGTTGGAGTCCACGCAGTCCAGCAGGCTTATTCCCATGGTAACCGTACGTATATCCAGATTCTCCTGCTGAATCATACGGATGGTTTCCATTATATTTTCTTTATTAATCATGGGTGACATATCAACCTCTCCCCGCTTAACAAGTAGAATCTAACGATCAAGCTAGACCTGATGCATGGCGTTGAAAATATCTTCCCGCTGGATCTTGATTTGCATGCCCAGTTCTGCGCCTTTGGATTCCAGCTTTTTCCGGATATCGTGGAAGGCCATTTCGGCATCACTCATGTCCACCAGCATAATCATGGCGAAATATTCCTGCAAAGTGGTCTGGCTGATATCCAGGATGTTGATACCGGAATCGGCCAGAGTAGCGCTTACTCCGGCAATAATACCTTTTTTGTCTTTGCCTATGACTGTTATCACCGCTCTCATAGAATTAACCTCTCTTTATCAGCAGGAGTTTTCAGTCCCGGGTCTCTTCACCTCTGATAACATTATCAATGATATTCTTAAAATATTCTGCATCATCTTCCGCATAATCGCTGTTTGCCGCCAGTTCAGTGCGGCCTTGCAGACTGATTAAAGCCGCCTTGCGGATATCATCCAGGTTGACGCTATCGCGTCCCGCCAGTTGTGCCAGCGCCTGAGACTGCTCGAAGGTAGCCAGGCTGGCCCTCACGCTGGCCGGTCGGGAGATATCTTCCTGCCCGCGGGTGGCCTGAGAAATGGCCACCACCTTTTCCAGCAGGCTGTTTTCAAATTGGATACCACTGTATTCACGGGCATAGCGTTTCAAGATGGCAATCTCCTCCTCAAAAGTGGGGTAGCCGATCTCTATTCTTTCAAAACGGTCTCCCAGAGTCTCTGATATGCGGTCGACTCCGGCGAACTCCTGCGGATTCTGAGTGGCAATAACCACCGTATCTACCGGAATTTCGACATCAAATCCGGCCAGAGTGGTGGACCTTTCCTCCAGCACCTGTATCAAAGTGTTTTGAGTCCTTTCCGGGATACGGTTCAATTCATCGATAAACAGAATTTTACGGTGCGCTTTTTGAATTCGGCCCGGCAGGTAGGCGCGCGGGTCGCGGATGCCGCATTGCATCGCGATAACCGGGTCTATATCCCCCAGCAAGTCCTCCGGCATCAGTTCGGGCGAACCCTGCACCCGTACGAAACGGGCATGGCCCGGTACCACCAGCGGTTTGCGGGCGGATTTTTTACCGGCACAATCAGGACAGAACTGCGAGGGATTCTCAGGGTCACAGCTGAAACGGCAGCCGTCTACTATCTGCATGGGCTCGAGTTTGCCGGCCAGAATTTTAGCCAGGGTAGTTTTTCCAGTACCCGGAGGTCCTTCCAGCAATAAATGACGTCCTGAAATCAGTACAGCCAGGATAGATTCTTTCACCTCCGCCGACGCGTAAAATCCGTCCAGCGGGTCGATTTTCTGCTGTAATCTGGATAGAATAGACCGCTTTAATTCTTCTCTGAGTTCCAAAACAGGCAACCCCCTGATGATTATTATCTTTAAAATCGCGTTAGAGTTTGAGATTCTTTATTTTATTATCATTTGAAAGTCGCGGGCTCCGCGAATCCTTTTTATCTGGCCCTTACCGGCCCTGGCAATATTTCTGATGAAATCCTCATTGTTCCGGCCTTCCCCGGCGATATGAATTACCGATAATTTGATACCCCGCGCAGCCGACAGCCGGGTTTCTTCTATCGCCGATTCCTCCGTCAGGTCTTTTTCCTGCCGTCCCTTAATTTTATCAAAGGCGCTTTCAGAAATCGCCGTAGCCTGTCCGTCCGATATTAAAATTA
>DAOUFH010000025.1:0-12002 GCA_034429955.1 Dehalococcoidales bacterium | reverse complement strand
TTACGCGGCGGTTTGAAAAAGGTTGAGGAACGCTTGGGAATAGCCCGCGAAACCCGCGGTGTCGACGGACAGGAAGCAGTCAGACTGTGGTGGCGCTATGTCAATGACTACGACCAGTCAGCCCTGGAACTGCTGCTTAAATATAATAAGGAAGATATAGTCAACCTCAAGTACCTTAAGGATAAACTGCTCGATTCACAGACCTGATATTTTAACCCTCATTGTCTAATCCACAAACTTTTAACCCTCCCCTCTCTGTTCAGAGATTCAGCCGCAATTCAGTATTAAAAAATGTTTTTAAACGGCTTTCAATCTTCGATAACGGCAAATTTGAGGCAGGGACAAAAGAGGACATTTTTGCTAAGCTAATTCATATCTAAAATTTTGCAACCGGAAAATTTTTGGAACTACTGAACGACGGATTGCAGTCCGCGCCGGTGCCGAAAAAAAGAAGGAGCAGGGACAGTTTTAGCGGACGGGGTGCATCCAGTACAAAAGTGCCATTACCAAAACCGGATAAAATGGAACTTATGTTCTAATTAAAAGATTCGTGGTATTTAATTTATGCTTAAAGGGCTAAAATTTGTCCTGTGATTAATTTTACATAATACCTAGTCACTGCTGGAAATAAAACCGCGTTTAAGCAATTCATCGAACGCTTCAAACCATTTTACCTGGACATCGGTGGGCCAGGTGGGGTCAAAACTGGGGAATTTTGTTAACAATAATTCCTTCCATGAAGAGGGTCTTGGAACTGGTTCCGTTGTTGTTGGAATTTTTAAATTCTGGTTTGTCCTGTTTCCAGATTTTTTTGGAATTTTTTCCGTAACATTAACCGGTCTGGAACCTTTGGATTTTTTGGTAATAAAAGGTGATAACGGAATTCCGGCGTCAGAGGCCAGTTCCGTAAAAAATTTAATGCATTTGCGCGCTACATCACGGTCTACCTGATAGAGCTCGTTAAATACTTCTTCAAGCTGGGAGTAAGTAGCCTTCTCCGGCTCGAAAGATTCACTCTCCAGGAAGCTGAAAGACTCATAGCTGACTTTGCGCAAAATATCGGCTTTTTGAGCTCGGCTGGCCGGTACCAGTTCCTTCAGAATATGGGTGGGGGTGCCTGATGCATCAATCAGGTTGAGAAAGCGCAGGGCCGACATGAGCTGGGTGCCGGTGCTGCCTGAAAATTTATCTCCCCAGTAGCTGCGGTCAATACGGCTGGGGATGCCCCTTTTCAGCTCTTCCAGAAGAGTTAAAAAGCTACGGTATGAGACATATGGCGGTGATCTTTTTTTATTTCTATCTATTACCAAAACGGCCCCTTTTAACTCCCCGCGGGATGTTTCGTTCCATTAATTTTATTGGAATGGAACTAATTATGCAAGATGTTTTGGAACTAAAATTATGGAAATATTTCCGTTAAAAAGTTATGGGCTGTCAATTGGAAAAACAAAGGACAAGCCGGGACAATTTTTGACGCATTGAAACGGTAAATTTTACCATAGACACATCATTGAAAGTAAATAGGAGGTGTATGTGGGTACTTCAATTGAATATCAAAAACTAATGACGGAGATCGTTTACATTAATATTCCCGGACCGTCTGAACCGACTCCAGGCATGAGCGGTGGTGAGTTGCTGCACGGATTCCTGGCTGAATTATATAAAACTCCCTCAGCTGAAATCAAAAATTACATTAACTCACTTTGTTTAAAGTGGAACGTACATTATAAAGAAACAAGAGGCTAATTTTGAATCGCAGGGGCAATTGGTAGCTAAATACATTAAATGTATCAGGAGAGAGCAATGAAAAGAAAGATCGCAGCTATCGATATCGGTACAACGAAAGTTTGTACAATTATGGGCACCCTGGATAGCACTGCCGGTTTGAGAGTTCTGGGGGTTGGCATCACCCCTTCGCATGGTATAGAAAAAGCGCTGGTAGCCAATGTTAATCAAGCCAAAGAGTCTATCCGCCAGTCTATTCGCAAGGCCGAAATGATGGCCGGATACCGGTTGGATTCCGCTTATATCGGTGTGACCGGTAAACACATCAACTCGATGAATAATCGGGGGACTATTGCCATTACCAAATCGAATCAACTGGTCCGCAGCGATGATTTGAAGCGGGTACTGGATGTAGCCCTCAATATTAAATCACCCTCCGACCGGAAAATGTTACATGTTATTCCCAGGGCTTATACCCTGGACGGCCAGGAAGTTAAGAATCCGGTCGGTATGCACGGCTATGAGCTGAATGTTGAAGCTCATGTTATCACCGCTCAGGTGGCTTCGGTACAGAACCTGACACAATGCGTCAGGGGTGTGGGCATCGACATCGATGACCTTATCCTTGAACCCTTAGCCAGTGCCGAAGCGGTCTTAAGTGAAGAAGAAAAACAAGCCGGGGTGCTGATAGCTGATATCGGCGGCGGTACTACCGACATCGCGGTCTTGAAAGAGGGCAGCATCTATCATACCTCGGTTCTGCCGGTGGCCGGACATCAGGTCACCCGCGACATCGCTGCCGGCCTGGGGCTGTCTTTCGAACTGGCTGAAGAGTTGAAAAAGAAATATGGCAGCCTGGTGCCTACCAGCGAAGCGGATAATGACACTATCGTCGGAGAGAACGGACACAGCGTTTCTTACCGTGATCTCTGTGATATCATGCACGCTCGTGTTGAGGAAATGATGCGGCTGGTAGTGCTGGAGCTTCCTCGTAATGATTATGCCCGTTTAATCCCGGCCGGTATCGTTATTACCGGCGGCGGTGCCAATATTCCCGGTATTGTCGAGCTTACTCAAAGCATCACCCGTTTACCCACCAGAATCGGCATTCCGCCTACTTTGAACGGAGTTTCCAATTCCATGTTGAATGATCCGGCTTATGCAACTTCAGTTGGTCTGGTGCTCTGGAAAATGAAAAATGACAGTGCTCAGAAATGGGTAACCAAACCTTCCGGCATTCGGGGCATATTCTCATCACTGTTCCGACTTTTCAGGTAGTAAATCAGTATCTTATTAGTGAAATAAGAGAAGGAGAGAGCAAATGTCAAAGACTAGTTATGTTCCCAGCCCGGCCAAAATAAAAGTAGTAGGTTGCGGCGGCGCTGGTTGTAATGCGATAACCCGTATGGTACGTGAACAAATCCGGGGTGTGGAATTCATCGCTATGAATACCGATGTTTCCCATCTGGATATTACCGAAGCTCCGGTCAGAATAGCTATCGGTGAAAAATTAACCCGCGGTCTGGGTGCCGGTGGAGACCATAATATCGGCCGCCGCTCAGCAGAAGAGACCCGTGATGAGATCAAGCAGGCTATCAGCGGATCCGACATGGTCTTTCTGGCTGCCGGTATGGGCGGCGGCACCGGTACCGGTTCAGTGGCTGTAGTGGCAGAGATGGCCAAACAGTCCGGGGCTCTGACAATCGCTACTGTGACCAAGCCGTTTTCATTTGAAGGCAGCCGCCGTATGCAGGTGGCGGAAGAAGGCATCACTAATCTGCTTACCAAGGTCGATACTCTGATTATTGTACCTAACGACCGTTTACTCGAGCTTTCCGATAACAAAACATCAGTCGATAACGCTTTCAAAATGGCCGATGAGATACTCTGTCACGCCGTTCAGGCGATTGCCGAAGTGATTACCGTACCCGGTATGGTCAACCTGGACTTTGCGGATATCCGCGCCATTATGAAAGATGCCGGACCGGCCTGGATGTCGATGGGACGCGGCACCGGTACCAACCGGGCAGTCAATGCCGCTAAAGAAGCTCTGGCCAGCCCCATGCTGGATGTCAGTATTTCCGGAGCCAAGGGTGTTCTCTTTAATGTTTGCGGCGGCAGCAACCTGACCCTTTTCGAAGTAAACGATGCAGCCAAGATCATCGGTGAGGCGGTTGATCCTGAAGCCAACATCATCTTCGGTGTGAACGTCGATCCCAACATGGGCAACGAGGTAAGGATGACCTTGATTGCCACCGGTTTTGCCTCTCGCGATCAGATTTCGGGCGCCGCCCGCGATAAGGAAATCATGAAAACGCTGAAGAACCTGAAGTCGGAAGATGATCTATCCGTTCCGGCTTACATGAGATACAAGGCGACCTATCGCCGTTAAAAAGCTATTCCCTGGACCTCCTATCCTGGTTCTATTATTTTGCCCTGCGGAGAGCAGCTAAACAGCAGCAGTCTTGGCTGCTCTCCGCGAAAACCCTTGAGAAATCGGGAGATTACAGGAGAGTAATACAGAATGTTTGAAACAAGACTGCAGGAATTCATAGAAAGTTCGGAAATAGATATCGATTGTTTAGAACTGCTTATGTTTTTCGGCCGTCACCCACAATTAAAGTTTAATCGTTCGGCCTTGATTAATGTGGCCGGACACAGTCTGACAGCCTGTCAAAAGGCCTTGAATAACCTGGTAAAAAATAAAATAGTAATCCGTACCCTGGAAAACGGGATGCCTTTATATAGTTTGACTAAAACAGAGCCTGAGTTCAGTTTTATCAGCCGGATTCTGGAGTTGGACCGTAACCGGCGTCAGAGTCTGGTGGAAGGACTGGTCTGTTATAGACCGTGATAGAAACCGAATAAGTTAAACCATGACAAACGGTTTTTATTTGATTTGTGCCTTTAACCGTTGTCATTTTACATAGCGGGCTGCCCTCCCTTAATCTCCGCTCTCCTTCCTGGTGATTAAGGGAGGGAGGTGTCCTGGATAGTATTCCGCAGAGACTTTCCCGGATGGTCCTCCTCATCTTTAGTTACCGGTTTTTACCTCATTCACGTTTTTGGTCGGAAATGTAGTAAAATTGAGCATAGGCGCTAATGTGCCGTCGCCGGCTTAATAATATTTTCCGGAGTTGAGAAGATGGAATATAACGTTGAGGTAAAATTACTGGCCATCACACCCGATAACCAGGAACTGGTGGAACGCGCCGGACGTTTATGTTATGCCACCGGGGATAAGACCGGCAGTGCGGCCAACTGGCTGCAGGCCCGCATCAAACAGGGTCACGAAAGCCTGATAGAACATGCTTCGGCTACCTTTTACATCAAAGCCAGCAGGGTATTAACTCATGAACTGGTCAGGCATCGCATTGCCAGCTATTCTCAACGCAGCCAGCGCTATGTCAGGGAGAATAAAGTAGACTATATTTTACCGCCTGAGATAGCCGCTAAGGGAGAGGCTGAATTAGAGCTGTTTAAAAATGCCATGGATTCAGCCTGGGAGAGTTATCGCAAACTGCTGGAATCCGGTGTTAAACCGGAGATTGCCCGTTACGTGCTGCCCAATGCCTGTTCGACTGAAATTATCTGCACCTGGAATTTCAGGGAAATCAGGCATATTATAAAGTTGCGCACCAGTCCGGCGGCCCTGCCGGAGATAAGACTGGTCATCTCGCAGATAAAGAGTATCATGCAGGAAAAGGCTCCGGCTGTTTTCGGCGATTTATAACTCCAGCCATCCGGGCGATAATAAAATCTGAAGAACGGCAAATGAAATACCACCTTGGACTTGATATAGGTGCGGCCGGTGTTAAGCTGGCGGCTCTGGATGAAAACGACCGGGTAATTAAACTGGATTACACCAAAATAACCTCAAGTCCGGCTGCCTGTGTCAATCTGCTACTGGACCGCTTTAAAGAATCTTACGGTGCGGAGACTGTGCTGTCTATCGGGATTTCCGGCAGCGGTAAGTCTGTAGTGCCTCCGGATTTGAAGTGGGCCGCTTACAGCAGTTCTATATCCATCGCCTCCGGCCTGCTGCATTTTTATCCCACAGCCCGCTCCATTATCCAGATAGGCGGACAGAGTTCTCAGGTCATTGAGCTGGAGGATGGTCTGCGTAAACCCTGGAAAACCGTCTCCAATCCCCTGTGTGCCGCCGGAACAGGCCGTTTCCTGGAGCAACAGGCCTACCGGCTGGGTATCAAAATCGAAGATTTCGGTAAGCTGGCTTTGCAGTTCGAAGGCGTGGCTCCCCGCATTGCGGCCCGCTGTAGTGTTTTTGCCAAAAGCGACTTAATTCATCTCCAGCAGAAGGGCGTCTCGGTCGAGGCTATGTTGTATGCCCTCAGCGAGAGCATCGCCCGCATGATACTGGCGCTTAAGAAAGGGGCTTTCGCCGAGCCGGTGTTCCTGGTGGGCGGTGTAGCAGCCAATCAGGCCATTGTCCGGGCTTTAAGTTCCCTGATTTCCGAACGCAACGGACACCCTGTGACGGTCACCGTGCCGGCTGATTTTCTACATATAGAAGCCATAGGTGTTGCTTTACTGGCCAAAGACAAGCCGGCCAGGGCGACCAGCCTGCCCCTGGACGGACCCGGACAGAAATATTATGAATTGCCCGGACTGAAAGAGGTCGCTTTACCTTCCAATACTCTGGATACGGTCATCAGCGCGGGAATGATAGGCTATCTGGGTGTAGATGTGGGTTCTACCAGCACCAAAGCTGTGATTCTTGACGCAACGGGCCGAATACTGGCTAAAAGTTATTTAATGACTGCCGGACGGCCGGTAGAAGCTGTTAAACAGGTCTTCGTCGACCTGGTCAGCTCCGGTGCGGACGGGATAAACATCGCAGGCGTCGGTGTAACCGGCTCCGGGCGCTATTTGATCGGCAGCCTGATAGGCGCAGATGTGGTCAAAAATGAAATCACCGCCCAGACCAGAGCGGCTTTTGAGCTTGACCCTGAATCCGATATTATCGAAATAGGCGGACAGGACTCCAAGCTGGTGATAAAACGCAACGGAGTAGTGGTGGACTACCAGATGAACAAGGCTTGCGCCGCCGGTACGGGCAGTTTCATCGATGAAATGGCCGAATTACTGGGTGTTTCGGTCAAGAACGGCCAGTTTGCGGCGCTGGCCCTTAAAGCTCCCAATACCCTCGACCTGGGGACCCGTTGCGCTGCTTTTATGGGACAGGCGGTTTCCTCAGCCCAGAGAGAGGGAATCTCTCTGGAAGTGATAACCGCCAGCCTGGCTAATTCTATAGCTAAAAATTATTTATCTAAAGTAGTCGGTACGCGCAAACTGGGGCAAAAGATTATCCTGACCGGTGCGGTATTTTATAATCAGGCTGTGGTGGCGGCTTTCCGGGAACAGTTGCCCTGCAAAGATCTGCGGGTCGCCGAACACCGTGAAGTGAGCGGTGCTATCGGCGCAGCTCTGCTGGCGCGGGAAAACCGGGCTTCCGGCGGCGTATCCAGGTTCAAAGGTTTCGACCGTACTATCACCGCGGAGTGCAATCTCAGTATTTTTACCTGTAGCGGCTGTGACAACAACTGCGCTATAACTCAGATGAAAGTACCGGGTGAAAAAGCGACTTATTACGGCAGCCGCTGTGATAAATATGACAGCACGCTGCACACAGAGGTGCACGAGACCTGTTTCGACGAACGTGAGAAACTGCTCCTGCAAGACTATTCTGAGGACAAAGGCTCCGGTCCGGTAGTGGGACTGCCGCGTGCCCTGCTGGTCTATGATTACGCTCCGCTGCTGATAGGCTTCTTAAACTCGCTGGGAGTCAGGGGCCGTCTCTCCCGCCGTACCAATAAAGAAATTGTCGAACTGGCTGTGGAAGCGGCCTATACCGATAGCTGTTTTCCCATCAAATTGTTGCACGGACACGCTGCCACGCTTAAAGAGACTGATTATCTGCTTTTTCCCAGCTCGATCCGCCTGGGACTGAAGGATGGACAAGAAAATCAAAAATATGCCTGTCCGCTGGTACAGGCTTCTCCTTACATTATCAGGAGTGTACTGGGACTGGAAGACCGTTTATTGATACCTGTCCTGGATTTCAGCCGGGGACAGTCCGAAGTGATCGCCAGTTTAACGCAAATAGGGCGGCAAATGGGATTCAGCCCGGCTGCATCTCGCCGGGCCGCCGAGGCCGGTCTGTTCGCTCAGGCTGACTTCGAGCAAAAACGTTCAGCCCGGGGTGTTGAATTACTCAGAGAGTTGGCTGACAGCGGGCGGCTGGGAGTTGTGATTATCTCCCGTTCCTATATGTCACAGGACTCCGGAGCCAACCTGGGAATTGCCGGCAAACTGGCCCAATTGGGCGTGACTCCTGTTCCCATGGACTTTTTACCGCTGGAGAGCGTCGACCCTAAAAAATATTCAGACCGCCCCTACTGGTCTTATGAAAGCCGTATGCTGGCAGCCGCTGATATCATTGCCCATAATCCACAGTTGTATGGCTTGATATTGACTAATTTCGGCTGCGGCCCCAACTCTTTTATAATCAACGAACTGGAAGACATCATGGGCGGTAAACCTATGGGACAGCTGGAAATAGATGAACATGCCGCAGAAGCCGGTCTGGTGACCCGTCTGGAGGCCTTCGTGGACACCATCAGTGGCTATAGCTGTTCCGGTAAAACCGTACCGCCGGTCAATCCGCAGGATATCTATCGCGGCACCGATTCGCGAGTCAGCCGCGGTGTCACTTTGTTGATTCCCCGGATGGCTCCTCATGCCGATGCGGTGGCGGCCGCCATGCAGGCCAGCGGGGTCCATGCAATTTCACTGCCTGAGCCGGATGAGCGCAATTTGCTGTATAGCAGCCAGTATACCTCCGGTACTGAGTGCCTGCCTTACCGTGTCACTCTGGGCGATTTTTTGCGTTATTACCGGGATAACGGACACACCGCCGCCAATGTCGAAGGCTTTATGAGCGGTTCGTTCGGTCCCTGTCGTCTGGGTAAATATGCTGTCGAGCAGATCAGGATTTTGAAAGACCTGGGTTATAATCTCTCTATCCGCACTTCTGTTTCTAATAACGCTTATCGCGACCTGGGCCTGGGCCCCGGTTTTGAGAGGTTGGTCTGGAAGGGCATGGTGGCGGTGGACTGCCTGCAACGGCTGCTCTGGCGCACCCGGCCTTATGAAAAAGTAGCGGGGGCTTCCGAGTCTCTTTTTGAGCGATACCTGGCCGAAATTGCCGCTACGGTGCGTCTCCGGAATGATCTCCGTCCGGTACTGCAACGGGCTGTCGCCGAATTCGGCGGTCTGTTGGACCGGACTTTGCCTCGTCGGCCTCTTATAGGTATTAACGGGGAAATTTACCTGCGTATGAACGCCTTCAGCAATAACAATCTGGTCAAAGCCTGTGAATCAGCCGGACTGGAGGCGGTGGTCTCTCCCCTGGGCGAATGGTTCAAATATGTTTCTCATCGCAATCTGGAAGATGCCGTCAAGGAACGCCGGATTAAGAAGATGCTGATGAGTTTTATTAAAAACACCATTCAAAACTCCGATGAACGCTCTGTGGCAGCCGTTATAGCAAAATATACAGGTGAACAAGAGCCTTCTGCGGCCTATTTACTATCAAAATCATCTGAATTTCTATCTTCACGCTGCGGCAGCGAAGCCGTCCTCAGCCTCGGCAGCGGTATCGACTGGCTGGCAAATCCGCACTATGCCGGGGTGATTTCGGTGATGCCGCACGGCTGTATGCCGGGCGGCATTGTAGCCGCTATGGCGGATAAATTCAGTGCCCGCTATCATAAACCCTGGATTAATCTGACCTATGACGGCACGCTGGAATCCAATAACGCCAACCGTATCAGTGAATTCGCCGAACTGGTGAAATTCTGCAGCCGGCACTCAGCCTGATATCCGTCTGAAAATTTAACCAGTTTGTAACATCGCCTTAACACGGGTTTAATAATCTCCTGTTATGCTATTAATGTAGGATGTACAGGAGGTGGATGATGTTAGCTCAAAAGTATACACAACAAGGTTATGAAATTTCCAGGTTCGGATCAAACTCGCAGGCTTTACGTAAAGACGGTCAGCCGCTGTTTGTTTTTACTCCCGGAATCACCATCGATGAGGATTTTGTCAACAAACTCTGTGAATATCACGCCCGCAATACCAGAAAACCGGCTGCCGCCAATCCTTTGCGGGACTACAGTTGTTTTTCCTCCTGATACGAGAGGAACCGCTTAAAACTGAAAAAGGCCGGATGATTTCATCCGGCCTTGCTCTTTATAAACGCGCTTTTAAAGCGACTATGATATAACTTTTAGCACCCACTACGTCTTTGACGACCTCAATGCGCCGCAGTATTTCAACCAGTTTTAACGGCTGCAGGATATCAAGTTCGATCCAGGCGCTGCCGTCCTCAGCTCCGCCCCTGGCCAGCATTTTCATACCACCGTTTTTCAGCAATTGCATTTGCAGAATGTTCAATTGTTCACTATCAGCCGGAGGAGTGATGTCGATTTTAACTTTACCTTGATAGACGTGGGCTCCATCGTCCTGCCTGATGGAAATTTCAGGTTGCCTGGCCGCCGGTGCAGCAGATGTTACAGAACCGTGAGCCGGTGCTGAGTTTATCGCGGCGGTGGCCATGTCTTTAGGCGTGGCAGACTTGGCAGCCGGGTTGATTGAGATAATTCCGCTGCCGGCAACAGCCGGCCTGGCAGGCTCACTGCCGGCGTTTTTTTCTGCAGACTCCGGCAGGCTTAAAAGCTGCTGCATCTTCTGACGGATTTCCAGCATCAGCCGGGAGGAGTCCTCGAATTGGAGGCGTATTTTGTTTTTGGCCTGTTCGACCATTTGTGCGGCATCCTGTTTGGCTTTCTGCAGCAGTAACTCTTTTTCCTCCCTGGCTTTGTCCCTGGCCTCAGTCATGGCCCTGGCTAAAAATTCATCCTTTTGCTTTTTAGCCTCGGCAGCGGCCTGTTCTTTGATGGAGTCGGCTTCTTTCTGGGCTTCAGCGAGTGTTTTCTGGCGGCATTCAGCCATCAGCTTTTCAGCCTCCAGCCGGGCTTTTTGGCGGACATCCGCCAGTTCGGTGGAAGCCTGCTGTTTTAACTGAGCGGCCTCGGCTTTGATACGTTCAGTCTCTTTTTGAGTGCTGGACATCAGCCCGTCAGAGTTTTTAGCCGCTTCTTTTTGAGCGGTGGCGATGATTTGAACCGCTTCATCATTGGCTGTTTGCAATGCCTTTGAGGTCTGGCGGGCGGCCTCGTCATGTGCGCTTTTTAAGATTGAATCTACTTCTTTTTTGGTTCTTTCACGGGCATTTTTACGCACTGCCGCAGCGGCTTCGGAAGTGATTTGCTCCGCCTGCTTTTGGGCTTGCTCCAGCAGCAGCTTTTGAGCTTGTTCAGACTTGATTTGAGCCTGTTCACTGATTTGCCGGGCCTTCAGTCCGGCTGTATCCAGTATGGCTTTAGCGTCTTGTTCGGCTTTGAGCAGGATATCCCCGGCCTCCTTTTCAGCCGCTTCGCGAATCCGGACACGTTCCTGTTCCAGCGAATTTAGAATGCGTTGTTTGAAGTCCTCGATGATATTTTCGGTCGGACAAAGCTCCGATATTAATTTTTCAGTTGAACTCAACATAGTGGAATACTCCTTTATAAACTGGCAAGACCTTTTGTGACCGGAGAACAAAAGGCAGACCTCCTGATAATATTGTGCTTTACAGCTTCAAAAAACGAAATATATCATTAGTCCTGTCGGAGATGGTACTTTCATAATCACCACCTGACGGCAGGTTTGCTTAATTCTGGGAACAGTGTTATCTTGGGGAAGGTAATTGATAACTGTTTCCGGATACAAAGCCTGTACAGGGCTGAATTTTGAGAAAATCGGGGTATACAATCGATATGGAACCCAATAATATAACAAAGAGCGAAGTTGCCCGGAAGGTCGAATTGCTGGCGCCTGCGGGTGATTGGGACTGTTTACAGGCTGCGGTGAAAAACGGTGCTGATGCGGTGTACCTGGGTGTTAAAGAGTTCAATGCCCGTGCCAACGCCCGCAATTTCAGCCTGGAAGAGCTGAAAAAAGCAGTCGAGTATTGTCATACGCAGGGAGTCAGTGTCTACCTGACGCTCAATATACTGGTTAAAAATACAGAATACAACCGTTATTTTGATGTGCTCTCACGGGCCTACGTCAGCGGGATAGACGGGGTGATTATCCAGCATATCAGTTTTGTGGAGTTGATTAAAAAGAGCTATCCCGGCCTGCAGGTC
>DAOUFH010000024.1:0-2391 GCA_034429955.1 Dehalococcoidales bacterium | reverse complement strand
AGGTCAGGCTGGATGGGGATATAGAAGCTGAATATAACGCCGCCGTGGCTAAAATCGATGAGATGATCGCCCGCCTCAATCAACCTTTACCTGCTGCCGCCGTAAAACCCGGCCGGGCTGAAAAGGCCGCTTTCACTTCGAACGTCACCAAAGAACAGTTCATCGACAGCGTCAATAAGATCAAGCAAAACATCAATGCCGGTGAGGTTATCCAGGTCGTGCTCTCCCAGCGTCTGTCCCGTCCCACCGCACTGCCGCCCTTTAATATCTACCGCGCCCTGCGCACCATCAATCCTTCACCCTACATGTATTTTCTGGATTTCGTGGACTTTCAAATCATCGGTACCTCTCCCGAAATCCTGGTCAGGGTCGAGGACGGGCGGGTCATGACCCGCCCGCTGGCGGGCACCCGCCCGCGCGGCCGGACGACTGAAGAGGATATCAAACTGGAGCAGGAACTCAAGGCTGACGAGAAAGAACGGGCGGAACATATCATGCTGGTCGACCTCGGCCGCAACGATATCGGCAGGGTCAGCCAGCCCGGTTCGGTCAAAGTCAGCGAGCTGATGGATGTCGAACGTTACTCGCACGTTATGCACATGGTGACACATGTGCAGGGGCAGTTGCGCCGGGATATGACTGTTTTTGATGCCCTGCGCGCCTGTTTCCCGGCCGGAACTGTCTCCGGTGCTCCCAAAATCCGGGCTATGGAAATCATTGCCCAGCTTGAACCCGACCGACGGGGACCTTATGCCGGTGCCTGCGGATACTTTTCTTTCTCAGGCAACATGGACATGGCTATCGCCATCCGCACCATCGTGATGAGCCGAGGCATAGCCTACGCTCAATCCGGCTGCGGTATCGTCTATGACAGCGTTCCCGAAAATGAATACCAGGAAACATTGAACAAGGCTGGCGCTCTGATTAACGCGCTCGACCAGGCTGCAGGATAAATCTAAAATCGGGCTTCTCAGGAGGCAGTTTATGTTATTGATGATCGATAATTATGATAGTTTCACTTACAACCTCTTCCAGTATTTATGTGAGCTAGGACAAGAGGTCAGAGTCGTCCGCAACGACAAGGCCACGCCGGATGAGATTGAAAAAATGGCCCCCGAACGCATCGTCATTTCTCCGGGACCGTCCACTCCGTTACAGGCCGGCATCTCGAACGAGGTAATCAAGCGCTTCGGTGCCAGGCTGCCTGTGCTGGGGGTCTGCCTCGGCCATGAATGTATCGGTTACGCCTACGGCGGCCATATCTGGCCGGCCGCCAAAATCATGCACGGCAAGGCCTCACTGATCCAGCATAATAGCAGCGGGCTCTTTAAAAATATGCCCAATCCCTTTTCGGCCATTCGCTACCACTCCCTGGTCATCCGCAAAGAGACCCTGCCGGAATGCCTTGAGGTGACCGCCTGGACGGATGACGGCACGATCATGGGGGTCAAACATAAACAATATCCCGTCTACGGGGTGCAGTTCCATCCGGAATCGTTCATGACCCAGCAGGGCAAGGATTTGCTGAAAAACTTTTTAACGGAGTGCAATTAAATGATTAAAGAAGCCATTCAAACCCTGGCCGGCAACCAATCGCTCACCCGTGAAACCGCCGGACAGGTTATGCAGGAAATCATGGACGGACAGGCCACGCCGGCCCAAATCGGCGCCTTCCTGATCGCCCTGGCCATCAAGGGAGAATCCCCCGATGAAATCGCCGGACTGGCTGCGGTGATGCGGCAAAAAGCCATCCCCGTCAAGACAGACGGCCCGCTGCTGGATATCGTCGGTACCGGCGGAGACGGACTGAACACCTTTAATATTTCCACCGCTTCCGCTTTGATCGCTGCTGCCGCCGGACTGAAAGTAGCCAAACACGGTAACCGCGCCGCCTCTTCCAGGTGCGGCAGTGCCGACGTTCTGGAAAAACTGGGGGTTAAAATCAATCTGACCGCCGAACAAGTGACCGGTTGCATAGAGCAGACCGGCATCGGCTTTATTTTCGCCGCAGCTTTCCACCCGGCTATGAAACAGGTCGCCGTTCCCCGTAAAGAAATCGGTATACGCACAGTTTTCAATATCCTGGGGCCGCTGACCAATCCTGCCGGGGCCGAATATATGCTGCTGGGGGTGCCCGGCCGTAAAATTGCTGAAAAAATCGTTCCGGCCCTGCAGATGCTGCCCTTTAAAAGAGTGCTGGTAGTCACCTCCCTTAACGGTATGGATGAATTGAGCACTGCCTCAGCTTCTTCACTGTGGGACATCCGGGACAGTCAGCCCTCTGACTCTTATGACATCCAGCCGGAGGACTTCGGACTGGCGCGCTGCAGCCTGGATGACCTCCGGGGAGCTTCACCGGAAGAGAATGCCGCCCTGATACGCCGGATTTTC
>DAOUFH010000023.1:0-1896 GCA_034429955.1 Dehalococcoidales bacterium | reverse complement strand
ATATACACTCCAATCTGGCTGCCCTGCAGGCGGTACTGAAGGACAGCTCTGCCAAAGGCGGAGTATCTGCTTACTGGTGCCTGGGCGATATCGTAGACTACGGGCCAGACCCGCATGAATGCCTGGAAATAGTCAGGCAACTTGAGGGGCTGGTTATTGCAGGAAATCATGACTGTGCCGTAACCGGCAAGATGGATATCAACGAATTTCCGGCCCCTATCGCCGTGGTGACGCGCTGGACCAGGGAGCAGTTAAACCTGGATGAACTGACCTATCTGTCCGGGTTGCCCCTGAGCGTAACCGAGGGTGAATTTACTCTGGTTCACGGCAGCCCGCGGGACCCGCTCTGGGAGTACATCATGTCTGAAAAGGAAGCCCGTGAAAATCTGGATAAATTTCAGACCGCCTATTGCCTGATCGGCCATACTCACGTGCCCATGTATTTTCATTTTCCGCCGGACTACAATCATACCTCCGGCAGTCGGCAGGCGGTTGATCCCCGCAGTATGACTTATGAAGACTGGCACAGCCAGCTCCAGAAAAATAAGCGGGGAGAAGAGACCGTCCGGCTGGACGGCGGGCGTTATATTATCAATCCGGGAGGAGTGGGCCAGCCGCGGGACGGCGATCCTCGGGCGGCCTATGCGGTATACGACAGCGCCAGCGGCACCGTCGAGTTACGCCGGGTGGAATATGATGTCCGGGCTACCCAGCAGCATATCCGGGAGCAGGGCCTGCCTGACTGGCTGATAAGGAAGCTGGGCCAGGGTAAATAGCTCAGTCTATAATTATCAAGCAGACTTAAGCCTTTTGTGACCTTATTCCTTGACAAAGGCAGCCCCAGCGATTAGCATGAGGTTGAGGCTGTGATAGATGGGGAGCTAGCGGTGCCCTGTACCTGCAATCCGCTATAGCAGGGTTGATTTCTTGCCGGCGGTCCCTTTATCTGCGGGACTGCTTTAATTTAAGTGGCGTTGAGGGTTGGGTCCTGCGCGGCAGAGCGCTATGAAATCCGCCAGGTCCGAAAGGAAGCACCGGTAAATAGATTGCTCTGGGTGCCGTGGGATTGCCTGACCTGAGCCGGCTGGTTAGAGCAAGCCGAAGGGCGGGAACAAAAGCGAGGGCACAGCCTCCTTAAAAACTATACTATGAATGAACGCGGGCCAATAAATGAGTCTCTGCTCTCCCAGACCAGGTTTCTGCTCCAGAAATATGATATGCGGGCTAAAAAAGGGCTGGGGCAAAATTTCCTGGTAAATCCCGCCGTACTTGATAAAATAGCCCGCGCGGCCGAGCTGACCTCCTCGGATATCGTGATTGAAGTTGGCCCCGGTCCCGGGGTTCTGACCCGCCGCTTGGTGGAAAGCTGCGGACATGTCATCGCAGTCGAGTTGGACTCCCGCATGATAGAGTTGCTGCAGGGCTGCCTGGGCAGCCCAGCCAATTTTACCCTGGTCAACCGTGATATTCTTGAGATCGACCCGGCCGACCTGATTGAACAGACCTCTTCCAAATTTTCCCCCGGCAGCCCCCGGCCTTTGCGTTACAAACTGGTAGCCAATTTGCCTTATTATATAACTCAGCCCATTATCCGGCATTTCTGTGAAACCCGCTTAAAACCGCTGCTGATGGTGCTGATGGTGCAAAAAGAAGTGGCCAGAAATATCACCGCCGCTCCGGGTGATCTGAGCATCCTGGGGGTGGCGGTACAGTTTTACGGAAAACCCAAAATCGTTGATACTGTTCCAGCCGGCAATTTTTACCCGGCGCCCAAAGTAGACTCGGCCATCCTCAAGATAGAGATGTACGAGCGGCCGCCGGTCTCAGTTAGCTCGCCGGAAAATTTCTTCAGGGTAGTGCGGGCTGGTTTCTGTGCCGCCCGCAAACAGCTCGCCA
>DAOUFH010000022.1:0-4337 GCA_034429955.1 Dehalococcoidales bacterium | reverse complement strand
GATGTGCTCTAAAGGCCTTTCCAGCATCCAGCACATCGATAACCCTTACCGTTTGAAATACCCATTGAAGAGAACCGGCGAGAAGGGCGAGGGCAAATGGAAACGGATTTCCTGGGATGAAGCCCTTAACACTATTGCAGACAAAATGAAGGACGCCATCGCCGAACACGGCCCCTTCTCTATCGCGGTCTCACAGGGTACCGGGCGCGGTTATAACCGTTATACTCACCGCTTCGCCCGCTCCATCGGCACCGGTAACATTATCACTCCCGGTTATGTCTGCCATAGTCCCAGACTGGGCCTGTATGCCCTGCTCACCGGCTACGGCCGTTTGTACTGCGATTATCACGGCTGGGGCGGCGAGTTCCCCAAGACCCATATCATGTGGGCCAAGCAGCTGGAAATCTCCAGCGCCGATTCGGAAATGGCCTACTGGTTCCTGAACTCCCTGAACTATGCCAAGAACCTTATCATCATCGACCCGCGCGCCAGCGCTTTCGCTACCCGCGCCACCCTGTGGATTCAACCCCGACCCGGCACAGACTCCGCCCTGGCGATGGGCATGATGAACGTCATCATCAACGAAGGCATTTATGACAAGGAATTCGTCGAGAAATGGACTTTCGGTTTTGATGAACTTAAAGAAAGGGTCAAGGATTTCACCCCTGAAAAGGTTTCTGAAATAACCTGGGTACCTAAAGAGAAGATCATTCAGGCAGCCCGTTTATTTGCCATCGACACTCCCGGCTGTATCCAGGTCGGCAGTTCGCTGGAACGCCAGGCCAATTGCGGCTACACTCTGCGCGCCATCACCTGTTTGATGGGCCTCTGCGGCAATATCGAACGTCCCGGCAGCATGATGAGCTGGATACTGCCCGAAACCGGCCTGATTGAAGATTTCTATCTGCAGATTCCTATCTCTAGTGAAGCCAAGAAGCAGATTGTCGGCGGAGATAAGTTCAAACTGGGCGCCGCTAGGACCTGCAATCCGGATACGCTTATTAAAAAGATCATATCCGGAGAATCCCCCATCAAGGTCTGGTTCTCTGTGGGCGGACAGCAAATCGTGCATATGGCCAATACCAAGGAAGTGGTGGAAGCTATACGTAAAGTCGATTTCATGGTGCACTGCGATCTGTTCATGGGGCCGATGGCCGAGGCCGCGGATATCGTGCTGCCAGCCGCTCACTGGTTGGAGCTGGATGATATTTATGACATGCATCCTCGCTTCATGATTGAAGCTCATAACAAAGTGGTCGACCCGCCCGGTGAGGCCAAGTCCGACCTCTGGATATTCAACGAACTGGGCAAGAGAGTAGCCCCTCAATACTGGTTTGAAAATGAAAAAGCCGTACTGGATGCCGAGTTGAAAACCGGCAAGATGACCTGGGACCAGTTCAGTAATAGACTGGTCAGCGGCTGCTGGGGTAAAGACCAGATCTACTATAAGTATAAGACCGATTACTGGAAGAAAGGCGGCGGATTCCCCACTCCTACCGGTAAATTCGAATTCTATTCCAATGCGCTGAAGGATCTGGGCTATGACCCGCTGCCTCAATATAACGAGCCCGGCGAGAGTCCTCTTTCAACGCCTGAACTGTTCAAGGAATATCCTGTAGTCATGACCAGCGGCTACCGCCAGCCGTTCTATTTCCTGTCTCAGTACCGTAACATACCCTGGCTGCGCAGTTTCATGGAATATCCCACTGCCCAGATTCACCCCGATACCGCCGGCAAATACGGCATCGAAGACGGAGACTGGATATGGCTGGAATCACCGCGCGGCAGAGTACGCCAGAAAGCCCGTGTCACACCCGGCATTCTGCGCGGTGTCATCATGGCCACCGCTAACTGTTTCTATCCCGAGGAGCCTGCCAAAGGCTATCACGGCCTTTTCATCTCCAATCCTAATGTGTTAACCAATAACAACCATCTGGACCCGATGTACGGCTCTCCCGATCTTACCTGTCTGATTTGTAAAGTCTATAAATGCAGCAAAGAAGACTTGAAAGAGAACGTATTCAAGACTGAAGAATACGGGTTCGTACAAACCGCCGGAGAGGAACCGGTCCAAGCCAAAAAGTAATATCACGGCTTAACTCCAGATCATCGCAAGGAACATCTGTACAGGCTGAATTCCGGCAAAAACAGATGTTCCTTGTTTGTTTTTGACGTATAATGATTATAATTCGATACCGCCCTGCAGCAACTGATAAGGAGAGCTCTATTGAACACTTCAGCCGGGTTAACTTTGACTTCTAATGCGCCGGGAGCCAGGCTGTTCATGCTTGGCAATGCAGCCATCGCACGGGGCGCTATTGAGGCTGGGGTGAGAGTGGCGGCGGCCTATCCGGGCACTCCTTCGACTGAGATACTGGACAGTCTGATGTCGCACCGTTCCAGGTTGACCAATATGTACCTGGAATGGTCGGTTAATGAAAAGGTGGCCTTCGGCCTGGCCTTCGGAGCCTCTTTATGCGGCGCCAGAGGTCTGGCGGTGATGAAACACGTCGGCGTCAATGTGGCCCTTGATTCCATCATGACCGCGGCTTATATCGGAGCCAAAGGCGGGCTGGTGCTGGTGGAGGCTGAAGATCCCGGACAATGGAGTTCACAGAACGAACAGGACAACCGCTTTATAGCGGAAGAGGCCTATCTGCCGGTGCTGGAGCCCTCTTCCGCCCAGGAAGCCAAAGATATGCTGGTTTCCGCTTTCCGCTATTCGGAAGAATACGGACAGCCCTTTATTTTACGTTCAGCCACCCGCATCGGACATTCCCGCAGTGATATTGCGCTGGGTGATATCCAGGTCAATAACGGCCGTTTTCAACTCGAAAAAGACCCTGATAAGCTGGTCATGCTGCCGGCGGTCGCCCGTAGACACCGCCGGTTGATGATCGCAAGGCTGGAACGCATCAGGGAAGCGGTCAATTCCTGGCCTTATAACCAGCTCAGACTGCGCCGGAATGCCCGTCTGGGCATTATCACCTCGGGTATCTCTTACAGCTATGTTCTGGAAGCTCTCAGGTGGCTCAAACTGGATGAAAGAGTCTCTCTATTAAAAATCGGCACACCTTACCCCTTGCCGGAAAAACTGATCGAGCGCTTCCTGAAAGCCGTACCTGAGGTACTGGTAATCGAGGAACTAGAACCCTACCTGGAAAAACAGGTCAGGGCATTGGCCCAGCAATACGCTGTAGCAAATATTATTCACGGTAAGGATCTCCTGCCGCTGGCCGGCGAATTCAACATACGCCGGGTGACCGAAGCTCTATGTTCGCTCACCGGTCTGCCCGCTCCTATGGACTTCCGCAAAATCGATGAACTGGTCAGTGAGGCTGCTCCGCTGCTGCCTTACCGTCCGCCCAGCCTGTGTGCCGGCTGTCCCCATCGCTCTTCTCATTTCATTATTAAAACCGTCTGCGATAAAATTAAAAAGGAGACCGGAGTGGACCCCATCCGTCCGGGAGATATCGGCTGTAACTGCCTGGGCGTCCATCCGCCCCTGAAGGCTATCGATATTTCCACCTGTATGGGCGGCGGCTTCGACCTTTCCAACGGCATTTCACGGGTCACCGACGTTCCGGTGGTAGCCCATCTGGGTGATTCCACCTTCTTTCATTCCGGCCTAGCGCCGATGGTCAACGCAGTCTATAACCGGGCCAAGATAACCATGGTAGTGCTGGATAATCTGACCACCGCCATGACCGGCTCTCAGCCCTCCCCTGCGGCCGGCAACAACTTAATCTCACCGCAGCCTGACCCCATCCGTCCCGAAGAGCTTGCCAGGGCCTGCGGCATCAATTTCATCAGGGTTATCGACCCGCAAGACCTGGAGAACTCTAAACAGGCACTTGAAGAGGCCATCAAATTCGACGGTCCTTCCTTCGTAGTGTTTCGCCGTGCCTGCGCCATTCTTGAGCAACGTGAAAAGAAAGCCCGCGGCGAGCAAATCATCCCCTGCCGGATCGATGACACGAAATGTATCAATTCCCTGCCGCCTTACTGTACCGCCGCCTGCCCGCTGCATATCGATGTACGAGGTTATGTCAACTATATGCACGAAGGGCTGGCTGATGCCGCTCTCAATTTAATCCAGGAGAAGCTGCCCTTTGCCGCAGTTATGGGCAGAATCTGCACTCATCCCTGCCAGTCCCAATGCAAAAGAGCAGAAGTTGATTCAGCTATTGAAATTATGACACTTAAACGTGCCGCGGCCGAGCAGGGCCACAGCAACCGCAAGTATTTACAGGTCGACAGGTCGCTTGACAGGGCAGTCGCCGTGGTCGGTGGCGGGCCAGCCGGATTGATGGCGGCTTATGACCTGCGCAAAAAAG
>DAOUFH010000021.1:0-1767 GCA_034429955.1 Dehalococcoidales bacterium | reverse complement strand
GTTCGGACTGCAGCGAGCGATGGACAGCTCCGGTGCGGTACTGGGACTGGCTGCAACAGCCCTGATTGTCTATCTGGTGCAGGGTGATGCACCCAATTTGCAGCTGAATACCTATCACTGGATGATACTGGTCGGTTTCATTCCGGGCATCATAGGCACACTGGTGGTGCTGACACTGGTCAAAGAGTCCCGTAAAAACCGGACGGCAGACGGCGCAGCAGCAACCACCGTCTCCCGTGCCAAACTCAGCAAACAATTCAAAATCTATCTGGTCATAATCGGTATTTTCACACTGGGCAATACCAGCGACTTCTTTGTAATCCTGCGGGCCCAGAACCTGGGCGATTCGGTCATCATGATAGCCCTTGTCCTGGTGATGTTCAACCTGGTCTATACCCTGGTATCCGTTCCGGCAGGCGTGCTCTCGGATAAACTGGGCCGTCGTAAAGTCATCATAATCGGCTGGATTATCTACGCTCTGGTCTATCTGGGCTTTGCCCTGGCCAGTTCCTCCTGGCAGATCTGGCTGCTGTTTGCCGGCTACGGACTGTATTACGGACTGGTGGAAGGGGTCAGCCGCGCCTTCGTGGCTGATCTGGTCCCGGCTGAAAGCCGCGGAACAGCCTTCGGCTGGTATAACGGGGTGCTCAGTATCGCCTTACTGCCGGCCAGTTTGATAGCCGGCTGGCTCTGGAGCGCCATTGCACCGGAAGCGGCTTTTTACTTCGGCGCAGCCCTGGCTTTTATAGCCGCCATCGGCATCTGGGTGCTGGTTAAAGAAGCTAAAGCACCGGCAATATAAGCACCGGTCAGGGGACTAACGGTAATCGTAAATGCCCTTCAGCAGAGACTCATATACTTTGGTCGGATCCAGGTCTTTTCTGCTCAGTTTGTGCCCGAAATTGCCTTTGTTGAAGCGCTCTATCATCCAGTTCTGGATTTTCTGCAGAGAGACTTCATCTTTAAACTGGACAGCCAGAGAAATCGTCCTGGCATATTCATCGAGGTCGGAGGGCCGGATGATCTTCTTCTGAAATTCCGCTTTTAAATCATCCGGAATCATCTCCAGCGTATTTTTATAGTTATTCTCAAGAATTGAGTAGACTTCCCAGGGCTTGATGGTCATCGCCTTCTCCTTTATAACCGGAGACATTCTTTATAATCGGACGGAAAAAGAAAAAGGACAACCTGACCGGAGTGCCGTAAATCACCGTCGCACTCTGACAGTCACATTTCAACCGCCGGTCGCTTTTTCAACTGCACAGGCCCTGCCCATTACTCCATTAATAAATTATCTATCAAGCGGGTCCGGCCGAATTTCACCGCCAGAGAAATCAACAGCGGTTTTTCAGCCTGCTCCAGTTCCTGCAACGTCAGGGCATTGGCTATGCTTATGTAATCTATCTTACCTGAGGTTTTTTGTTTAATCAAATCCTGCATGGCGGCCTTTATCACAGCCGCCTTCCTCTCTCCGGCCAGCCACATTTTTTTCGCCAGTTCCAGGGACTGGTTCAGCACCGGCGCTTGAGCCCGCTCTTCAGGTGAGAGATAGACGTTGCGGCTACTCATGGCCAGGCCGTCCGGCTCGCGCAGTGTCGGACCGATAACGACTGCGAGGTTCATATTGAGGTCGCTGACCATTTTCTTAATGACCACACACTGCTGGGCGTCTTTTTGGCCGAAATAAGCCCGGGTGGGCTCGACGATATTGAACAGTTTGGTGACCACGGTAGCCACGCCGCGGAAATGACCGGGACGTATCGCCCC
>DAOUFH010000020.1:0-4533 GCA_034429955.1 Dehalococcoidales bacterium | reverse complement strand
CAGGTTCTTTTTAAGTGCATATTGAAAAAACTCCAGCGTATCCATCCGGTAGACCCAGTTAGCCTCCGGATTCAAACCGTTTAAAGCCAGATTTTCTTTAATCCAGCGGCAGTAAGGCGCAGAGATATCCACACTGTAAGTTCTAGCCGCTCCGGCTGCGGCAGCATATACCGAAAAAGCGCCGCTATAGGCAAAGGTGTTTAGAACCGTTTTGCCCTGTGACTGGGTTGCCAGCCAGCGACGGTTCTCACGCTGGTCCAGAAATAAACCGGTATCTTGATAAGCGGCTAAATCTACTTTAAATTTCAGCCCGTATTCAGTTTGAATGATCTGTTTGGGCTCCCCTGCCGGCAATTCCAGGGCGGACCTGGAGCGGTTTTTATAGAAAAAGCTTTTGATATTCAAAGCGCCGGATAGAGCTTTTTCCAGCGGCTCGATAAGCCCTTCAGCCGATTTTTCAAACACATGCACCACGGCATTATCCTGGTAGATATCGATGAGAAAAGCTAAGCCGGGTTGAGTACGGTTCAGCAGCCGGTATGCCGTTATTGAATTGCTTTCAAGATAGGCCGCCAGTCCGGAATGACGCAGTAAAATCAGGTTTTTGATTTGCGCTGAAAGGTTCATCACCCTTAATTATAAAGAATATTCAACCTGTTTTACTATAACGTCAGCGCTACAAGACAGTGCTATGCCCGGCCCAAGCTTTGATTCTTTCCATATGATGAATAAAATCCCCAATCATTTATCTCCCTTATCAAAGCAGAAGGAGCCTTTTCAGGCTCCTTCTTACTGTTCGTTTTTATCCGCTGAAATTTAAACCAGCGAACCGGCATAAGCTGCCGCGCCGTTGGGATCGATGGACTGTACGATTTTTCTCCACCAGTCATCGTAATGGCAGAGTGCGTTACAGACCTCCTGGGAAGCTTCCAGGGTAGAAGCAAAATAGCTCTCTCTGAAAGCCCTCTCAGTCTCCTGGTCCTTCCATTTGAATACCGCTGCTTTGGCCTCCGGATTAGTGGAATCGAACTTGCAGAATATCTCAGTCTTGCCCAGATGCCCCTGCTCTACCCCCCAGCCGAAGAAAGCTCCGCCGTCATCCACAATATGGCCGGCCTTGATTAAAGGCATTTTGGCTTTACCGGCTCCGATAGCCCACTTGATAGTCAGGTCTCTCTGGCCCATAATCGGGATAGATTTGAAGGCGCCGCCGGCCCTGAAGGTCTCTCTAATCGAGGCACTGATTCTGGTACACTGGCAGAGCAGGATTCCCTCGATTTCCGGGTCCTCCAGAGACTTCAGAGACTTGCCGTCGTGGTCTTTGACAATCCTTTTCAGCACCTTCTTTTTATACTCGAAATCGCCTCTGGAATTACCGGCTATAATCACGAAGAAACCCGGGCCTTGCACTTCTTTGTTAAGCTTCTTGAAGACCTCCTCCTCTTCCTCGTTGCAGGTAGTGATATTGCAGGCCAGCATGGCTGTATTAAATCCCATTAGTTCAAAACAGACTTCGGCCTCTCCCAGTTTGATCTCAGCCTGCCACATTCTGGCTACATCCGGAAAACTATAGTAGCGTGCCATCATATTGGCTGGAATTTCAGACAGGGTATATTTGGGCGATTTTCCGCTGATAGAGAAGGCCGCCGGTCCGGGCCAGTGGTACAGTTTGACCGCCGCTTTGGTAAATACGCCGGGAGTAGTGCCCGGCGGCACAGCGCTGGTCAATATCGCACGCAGGGAGGGGCCGGGCCCGT
The DNA here is from genome assembly GCA_034429955.1 of Dehalococcoidales bacterium. Lineage (GTDB taxonomy): Bacteria > Chloroflexota > Dehalococcoidia > Dehalococcoidales > UBA3254 > DATIKD01. The sequence goes on along the minus strand of DAOUFH010000020.1, from coordinate 2,776 downwards.
CGCCGCTGAACCATTCATCCGAGGAACCCAGTGAGCCGGATTTAACCAGTTGGCCCTCGGGAGTGACCCATTCAATCGCCAGATGGTTGCGGTCGTCGCCTCCGGTGGTCTGGTCCATATGTCCGTGTCCGCGCAGCATGGCCGTACAGTTGGACCCCGCGCCTTTGATGCAGAAATTAAGCCCTCTTTTCATCAGTTCGGCCTGAAGCTCCGCTGAAATCACATAAGGCTCCACTACTGCGTACAGATTCTTTTCATTAATCTCGATGATACGGTTCATCCTTCTCAAATCCAGCAGCACAACTTCCGGCGTGAAGGTTCCCGACCAGCCGGTGCAGATGGGTCTGAACTTAAGCTTGAATTTGTTGCACAGTCGGACTACCGCCTGTACCTCCCGGGTGCTGCCCGGCAGGATGACTGCTGCAAACAGGGTATTATGGTAGGCCGGCATAATTGCCGGATCATCACAGATGTTATCCACCCCCACCACATCTTCAAAAGCTCTGTAAACTGCCTTATCCAAAGCCATTATTCTATCCTCCCTTTAAATTGACCTGGCCAGGAGTTCAACAAGGTCGTAAATCTTGAGACCTGCCGGCTTATCCGCCTGTGCTGCTCTAAAGGTCTTTTCGCACCAGGGACAGGCTGTCACAAGGGCTTCAGCCCCGGTCGCCAGTGCTTCATTTAGACGTTGCCCGGCCGTCCACAGGGCAAATTCAGGGTTGGATTCACTGACGCCACCTCCGGCCCCGCAGCACCAGGCATATTCTTTGATACGCACCATTTCCGAGATAGTAATTCCGGGTATGGACTTCAAGACATCTCTGGGAGCTTCGTAGATGCCGTTGGTGCCGCGACGATAGGTCTTGGGCGGGTCGAAAACGAATCTGTCACCCGGGACCTTGCTGCCCTGCCAGTGTACCCAGGGTTCCCCCAGGCGTCCCAGCCGGCAGGGGTCATGATAAGTGACATTCAGATTGACTTTGCGGGAGGGTTTCAGTTTGCCTGCCGCGATCAGCTGAGCGCAATACTCACTGATATGCATCACGATCAGGTTGCCCCTGATTTTATACTTGTCATACAGTACCTTGAAAGCGTTATAACAATCGGCACAGCCTGTGACCAGCACTCTGGCGCCCGCCTTTTTTATTCCGGCCATATTCTTTTTGGCCTGCGCCAGGAAGACCTTCTCGTAGCCCATTTGATAGGCCCTTCCGCCGCAACACAACTCCTCCGTCCCGCCGATACCGAAGTTGACACCGGCCTTGCGCAGGATTTTAACCGTACTGCGGGCCAGTTTCCTGAGTTCCGGATTGAAGCTGGTCTGACAGCCGACATGCAAAATCACATCCACTTTCTCGCGGGTGAAATTTTTAACATCCAGCCCTTCAGCCCAGTCAGCCCGCTTGGACGGCAGGCCGGCTACCAGAGAGTTCGACTTTTTCAGACCGGCTACCAATTTATCCAGACAGGGAACGGTGTGTCCTTCTGCAACCGCTTTGATGCGAAATTCCTGGATAGGCTGCAGCACCTCCATATCCATGCCGTAGTTGCAGGATACTCCGCAGGCGCCGCACATCTGACAATTTTGTATTATGTCAAGAACTTTGGGTGTAAAATTGAAGCCGTTCTCCAGCATGGCAGCCGCAATATTCAGCCGCCCGCCGGCTGAATAAGCATGCAGATTATATTTGCTGACGCTGGGACAAGCATAGGAGTATTCCACTCCCTGGATTTTTTGCATGGGGATAAATTTACAGGTCGAGCAGCGGCAGCACATATTGACATCGCCCTGGTATTGTTCCAGACTCATAACCTTTCCCTCCTCAAATCTGATGACTGCGTCGATCAGGCCTTAGAAACCGGCTTTACCGGGGTTCATGATACCGTTGGGATCGAACAGGTGCTTGAGATTCTTCAGTACCTGCAGAGAGGCGGCGTCCCGGTTGGTAATCATTCCGGTGACCTCACCGTAAGGTCTGGAAAAGAAAGCTCCCCTGTCCATCAAGGCTCGAGTAGCGCTGACACACAGCGACTTGACCCTTGCCGCTTCCGTCTTATCCGCCGGGTCATAAAATAAATTAAATTCGACATGTATCCCCGTACCCTGGACAACCGGCTGGATATAAATCCCCATCTCCGGAACCGGGTACCCGGCCTGTATAGCCGAATCCTGCAAGGTTTTTATCAAAGCAGGCACTTTATCATTGATGGTCAGGAAGAAGATATCTTCACAACCGCCCCGGCGGCGTAATTTCCAGTAGGTACCCCGGCAAGGCTGCTGTACTATCTTAAGCATCTGCCTGGCAGAAAGGCCTCCCAGCGACCCGGCACTATTCAAACCCAGGCGCCGGGTAATTTCCGTGATATCGGTTTCCAGAGTGCTGACTCTCTCCTCGGGGTAATATTCATAGCCGGCTACCACATAGAATAAGGCCCATTCCGGCAGCGCAGCCTTCAGTTCCTCAAAAACGGCGCTCCGGTTAGAGGCGAAAATAGCAGCTAAATTCACTTTATTAAGAATAAAGCACTCATTTACCATTCTCAGTCTGACCAGCCAGGCCGCCATATCGATCAATTTGGTAAGGTCGGCAGAACCAGTAAAAAAGGGCCGTTCCAGGGCTGGTTTCAATTCACAACGCATCGAGACCCAGGTGACAATGCCCATCGAACCCTGGGCGCCCTGTACCAGTCGGTGCAGAGAGGCAATGCCCGGCCCGTAAGGGGCTTTCTGTACACCGCCTGCCTTCCACTGCTGCTTCACTGTGCCGGGACC
>DAOUFH010000019.1:0-2188 GCA_034429955.1 Dehalococcoidales bacterium | reverse complement strand
TTTTTATCAGAGTAGAAGCGAATAACCGCCAGTAATAACGCCGGCCTTTATCACGGATGCCTAAAAACCAGATACTGTTAACCAGACCCAGCACAGCCTGTTTGCCCAGGTTAAATTGAGTTTTAGCTTTGGGTTTGTATTCTTCCAGCAAAGTGCGGATTCTCTCATAATAGTGTTTGGGCGCATAGATAGTATTGAGTACCTGCTGATAGCCCTTAACCAGCACTTCCGGATTCATTCTGGGCATGAAATTCAACGAGGCGTCCATATTATCTCCGGTGAAGCCTTTAGTCAGCAAACGGTTCTCTTTCTGCATACGTTGATACAGGCGAGTGCCGCGAGGCGCATTCAGCAACCCTACCATAGCGGTTACGATGCCGCTCTTCTGGATAAAATTGATCTGTGATTTAAAAATCGATTCGGTATCACTATCAAAACCAACGATGAATCCGGCCATAACTTCGAAACCGTTATTCTGAATCAATTTAACCGCAGCCACCAGGTCGCGGCTGACATTCTGATTTTTATTGCATTCGGTAAGACTGGCTTCATTGGGAGTTTCGATACCGATAAAGACCCGGTTGAAACCGGCCAGTGTCATCAGCCTCATCAGATCTTCATCATCGGCCAGATTGATGGAGACCTCGGTGAACAGTGAGAAAGGATATTTATGGTCATCCTGCCAGCGTATCATGGCCGGCAGTATCTCAGTCTTCAGCTTGTTCTTGTTGCCGATAAAGTTATCATCCACGACAAAGAGCGGACCGCGCCAGCCGCTGGCATAGACTGCCTCCAATTCAGCCAGGACCTGGGCACGATCTTTGGTCCGCGGAACACGCCCGTCCAGGAAAGTGATATCGCAGAATTCACAGTTAAAAGGACAACCACGGCTGTACTGCAAGCTCATGGAAGAATATTTGTCCATATTGAGCAAAGACCATTTCGGAACAGGCGTTATAGTAACCGCAGGATGCTCGGTGGTCGAGTAGACACGTTTTGGGGTGCCGTCAGCCAGATCGGCCAGAAAAGGAGGCAGAGTTATTTCAGCCTCATTCAGAATAAGATGGTCGACCTCGTTAAATACTTCTGGTTCAGTGGTAAAGAGCGGCCCGCCGGCCACAATTTTAACACCCAGTTTTTTAGCTCGGCGGATGACTTCATTGACCGAATCGCGCTGGACTACCATCGCGCTGATAAACAAATAATCGGCCCAGCGGATATCTTTATCCGTCAAAGAACGCACATTCATATCAATAAGACGGACTTCCCAGTCCGGCGGCAGCATAGACGCTACCGTTATAAGTCCCAGAGGAGGGAAAGCCGCTTTTTTCCTGATGAATTTAAGCGCGTGTTTAAAACTCCAAAATGTATCCGGATATTGCGGATAGACCATTAAAATTTTCAAGATAAGTTACCCCCAAATCTTCTATTACTCCACTTAATACCATTTTACCAGTATCGGCAAGCTAAATCACATATAAAACTCGATTGTAATATAGCTTTATACAAGCTGTATTAAAGGTCGTTAGTCGCAAACAGGCTTTACGGAGGCATCTGGAGCGAAATACGCAGAGTAATTACGGTTGTGCTAAAATAACCTGGAGGGCTATCCCGCCAGGGCATAGCCCCGTTAGTGTTTGGAGAAAACATTGCAGATAGATCTAAGACCCCTGCTGGAGCTGGTACAAACCAGACCGGCTATCAAGGAATTGAGCTCTCTTTTACGGCAAGGTGAAAGTAATATACGCACGCTCATCACAGATGCGGCCAAACCGGCCCTGATCGCGGCTTTATATCAGACCCTGAAAACACCGGTACTGGTGGTAACCGCCCAGCCGGAAAATGCCAAACGCTATTATGAGCAGCTGGGTATCTGGAGCGATAGTAAAAATATCGATATCTTCCCTGAGCCGGATACCCTGGCTTACCAGCGCACCATAGCCGATTTCAGCATAGAACAGGACAGGCTGCAAGTTCTGTCGGCCCTGAGCGGAGCAGACGGTACAAAGAAACTGCCGTTATTGATTTGTTCCGCTCCGGCCTTGATTCAAAAAACCACAGACCACCGTGAGTTTGCCGCGGCTTGCAGGGTGATACGCATCGGGGATGAAATCGAGCCGCTAAAACTGATACAGCAATGTCAGGAGATGGGTTATCAACTGGAAGCGCTGGTCGAAACCCCGGGCAC
>DAOUFH010000018.1:0-4569 GCA_034429955.1 Dehalococcoidales bacterium | reverse complement strand
AACCAGTGCACTGACCTGACGCAGAATTTCACCGGAATAAATCAAATCGGGGATGAAATACTCACCGGAGGCAAATCTCTTGCCCACTACTTCCATTCCGGCCCGGCTGTCTTCCAGGATTATCATCGGGTCTTCTTTGGCGGCTATGCGGGCCTTGGTTTCTGCAATCGCCTCATCTTCTTTCAGGTCGGCTAATAACTCTGATAATTTTGCTGCCATTTGTCGCTCCTTTTATTTTGTATTAGTCGCTAACCGTTATTTTAGTGTACATTTTGATATTATACCAATTAGCTCTTCAATGACACAAATCCGGTCCGTGCATATTGGCAACAGGTTCTCAGCCTGTAAAGTAAGGCAGTTCCGGAAAGACCGTCTGCCGGCTCTTGCTACCACCTGCGGGATATTTCTATAATATTCTTAACGGTATAAAAAAGAGGAGGTGCGACATGACTGAGGAAAACACCGCTAAGACTGAAAAATTTACCGTCTCGGGCGAAGAAGTGGTCGCTAAAGTCAAGAGTCTGATACACGAAGGCAATATCCGCCGGGTGCGGATTCTACAGAAAGACAAGGTGATCCTGGAGCTGCCCCTTTCGGTAGGCGCTCCGGCTGCCGCTCTGGGTATTATGGTGGCTCCTCTGCTGGCCGCCGTGGGTGCTTTCGCAGCGCTGGTCACCGAATGTACCATAGAAGTCGAGAAAATAGAAGAGAACCGGCAGCAAGATTAATAAGGTAGTGTACATCCCCTTTTAATCTCAGCTCTGCAATTTGTTTTTATCTTCCGGTTCCGGCAAAGCTGCTTCCGGGAGGCCCTGTTCGCTTCTGAGTTCCGCAATGCTCTTCAAAGGCCTCTCCAGCATTCTGGTGCGGGTGGTAGTCAGCTTCTCATACTCCTTCAGCGCATCTTGCAGCTTATCACCCACTGTCTCCGTGCATTTTTTATACTCCATCCATTGTTTATCGAAAGTCCCCAGCAGGGACAGAATTTGTGAAGTGGTTTCCTGCAATCTGAAATTGTCCACCTGACGGCGTATGACGGACAGGATGGCGAAAAGGGTCAGGGGTGAACACAGCACCACCCGGCTCTTGATCGCTTCTTCGATGATATCTTTATCATTCTCCTGGATAAAGCAAAAGACCTGCTCGCTGGGTACGAAGACCAGCACGTAGTCCAGGGTGTTTTCAGCCGGATTAATGTATTCACGGGTGGTCACCTCTTTGATGCGCTGCCGGGTATCTCTGAGAAACTGCTGTTTATGCCCGTTTTTCAGGGTCTCATTGTCCTCATTCATATATTTAAGGTAACTATCCAGGGGAAATTTGACGTCCATATTCAATTTCAGGTCTTGCGGCAGGATGAAAACATAGTCCGGACGGGTTGAAACGGTTTCCTGGGTCTTTTGTTTATAATAATTGATGCCCTCTGCGAAACCCATAAAACGCAGCACATCCTCAGCCATGCGTTCTCCCCACTGTCCCCGGATCTTGGTATTGGCCAGGGCCGCCTGGAGTTTGCCGGTGGTCTCCTGCAGTTTTTCCGTCTGCAGAGCAGCGGTTTTCAGGGCCGTGCTGATTTCGGAGGTAGACTTTACTCTGGCAGTCTCGGCCTCGCTGACCAGCTTCTCCACCTTGCCTAAATCGCTCTTGATGGACTGCAGAGTCTGGTCGATCAGTTGCTTTTTAGTTTCCAGTTCCGAGGCCGCTTTCTGTTCCTGCCCGGCCAGATGCTGCCCCGCCAGGGTCAGGAAATCCTGCGAATTCTTTTGCAGGGCCTCACGGGAAAGCGCAGCAAAAGCACCGGCGCTTTCTTTACGCTGCAACCGGCTGACCAGGTAAAACAGCCCCAGCCCCAATACGAGACCGATTATAAAACCGATAAAATACTGCATCAGCACCTCCCCGGAGCAGAATCCGCAACAGCCGCGATTTACAACTATTATACTAGCTATTCACTATTAGCTTCCAGACCGGGAGTTATTAGTCTTTGGTTTTTCGTTATTAGTTTGGGACGTGTTCGACCGGTCGGACAGGTCGCCTTTGATGCCGGATTTCTGATTAAGGATTAATGAATATTCACCTTTATGAACCGGTCAGGGACAAGCCCTGCCCGCACCGTATAAACTTAAAACTGACGGCTGACGACCGACAGCTATTATTGACTTCCTCCGCTTGCAGCATTCATACTGAAAACATGGAAAACAACAGTAAGCGCTTATTGTTAATTGACGGCAACGCCCTGGTACACCGGGCCTTCCATGCCCTGCCTCCTCTCAGCGTTCCCAAGACCGGCGAGACCGTGGGTGCGGTCTACGGCTTTGCCACCATGCTCCTTAAAGCGTTCAACGAACTCAAGCCCAGCCATATCGCTGTGGCTTTCGACCGCAAAGCACCTACTTTCCGTCACCAGGTCTATGATAAATACAAGGCCCAGCGACCGCCCATGCCGGAGGAACTGGCCGGGCAACTCAGCCGCGTGCGTGAAGTGGTCAACGCCTTTAATATCCCCATTTTCGAGATGGACGGCTACGAGGCGGATGATATACTGGGAACCCTGAGCGTGCAGGCCTCCGCGCAAAATATCCCGACCGTAATAGTTACCGGTGATGCCGATATCATGCAGCTGGTCTCACCTGCAGTTAAGGTCTTTTATCCCAGGCCGGGAGGCAGTTTCAGCGACGCCATACTCTATGATGAAGAAGCGGTTAAAGCCCGCTACGGAGTCTCACCCCAACAGATAGCCGATTTGAAAGCCCTGAAGGGCGATCCCTCGGACAATATTCCCGGAGTGCCGGGAGTAGGTGAAAAGACCGCCCAGAAATTAATCCAGCAGTTCGCTTCCGTGCAAAACCTGATCGAACATCTGGATGAAGTGGAACCGGCCAAAACGAGAGACAAGTTGAAGGAAAACCTGGAACAGCTCAAAATGAGCTTCCATCTGACCACCATCAATAAGCAAATGCCCATCACACTGGATTACGCTGAATGCTGCCGGATTAAGAGCTACGACCGCAATAAAGCAGCCGAGCTTTTCCGCGAACTGAATTTCAACAGCCTGGTCGCCAAACTGCCTGAAAGCCAGGCTGATACACCCGCTGACGCTGCTGTTAAGAGCGCTCCGGAACTCAGCTATATCACTGTGACAACCCCGTCAGGGCTGGCTGAAATGGAAGCCACACTGACGAGACAGAGCATACTGTCGGTGCATACCGAAGGCAACGACCCCTCTCCTATTACCGCCGAACTGACCAATATCGCCATCTCTCCGGCTGAGGGACAGGCTTATTTCATCGCCTTCAAAGACAATTCTGAACTGCACCCTGATACGGTCTACCCGGTCTTAAAAAATATCCTGGACAGACCCGGACTCCGGCTGCAGATGCATAATGCCAAATATCATATGCTGCTACTGAGAAAAATCGGAATCAACATCAGGCCGGCCTTCGACAGCCAGCTGGCGGCTTACCTGCTGGGCGACCTGGCCCTCGGACTGAAAGAGCTGGTGTTTAACCGGCTGGGGTTCGAGATGAATGCCACTTCAGCCAAAGGCGCCTCCAAACAGATCGCCCTTTTTGAAGTCGACAGCTCCGCCCAGGCAGAATCGGCCTGCACTGCTGCGGATATGACCGGCCGATTGAGCAGCCTGCTCCTGAATGACTTACAGGGCCAGCCTGAACTCTTCAAGCTCTATCAGGATATCGAGTTGCCGCTGGTCTATGTACTGGCTGAAATGGAGCATAACGGCATCAAGCTCGACCCGCTCAGTCTGAAAGAGATGTCCGAGCGCCTGGGACTCAAGCTGGAAGAGCTGTCCAAAGAGATATACCAGGCCGCCGGCAGTGAATTCAACATCAACTCGCCCCAGCAGCTGGGTGTTGTACTATTCGAAAAAATGGGGCTGCCGGGTAAAAAGGTACACGGCAAATATTCCACCGATGCCTCGGTGCTGGAAGGCCTGAGCGATAAAGCAATCGTACGCCTGATACTGGAATACCGCCAATTGATGAAACTCAAGTCCACCTATATCGATGCCCTGCCCGCACTTATCAATCAGCAAACAGGACGTTTGCATACCAGTTTCAATCAGACCCGCACTACCACCGGACGCCTGTCCTCCAGCGACCCCAACCTGCAAAACATACCGGTCAGGACCGAACTGGGACGTGATATACGCAAGGCGTTCGTGGCCAGGGAGGGCTGCATCCTGCTCGCCGGAGATTATTCTCAAATCGATTTGAGAGTATTGGCCCATCTTTCCGGCGACGTTAACCTGGTCCAGGCTTTCTGCCAGGATCAGGATATCCACTCGGCTACCGCCGCTCAGCTCTACGGGGTAGATATTACCGCAGTCAAACCCGATATGCGCCGCCTGGCCAAAACCGTCAATTTCGGCGTGATCTACGGCATGAGTGAATTCGGACTGGAGCAGGCCACCGAATTGTCCCGCCAGGAAGCCGGCGAGTTCATCAAAGCTTATTTTAATAAATATCCCGGAGTGGCCCGCTATCTCGAAGAGACCAGGGAGCAGGCCAGGAAACAGCAATACGTACAGACCCTGCTGGGACACCGCCG
>DAOUFH010000017.1:0-6879 GCA_034429955.1 Dehalococcoidales bacterium | reverse complement strand
CGGTCATGACCAGGATATGCGGATTGGAACCCTTGTGTCTCAAAGCCGAGCGCTGTTCCACACCGAAACGGTGCTGCTCGTCCACCACCGCCAGTGCCAGATTGTTGAATTGAACATCCTTTTGTATCAGGGCATGGGTGCCCAGCATAATATCGATCTCACCCTCTGCAACGGATTTCTGAATACGCCGCTTTTTAGCGGCACTCATATCACCCTTAAGCAAAGCCACGTTGAGCGGCTTCTCCATCAGACCGGTCAGGCTGCAATAGTCTTCATTAACAGATTCCGTACAAACCGCTGAGAGGGTCTTGCGCAGGGTGTTCCAGTGCTGCTCGGCCAGTATTTCAGTCGGGGCCATCATGGCAGCCTGGTAGCCGTCGGCGACCGCCAGCAGCATGGACAGGGTAGCGATGACAGTCTTGCCGCTGCCCACATCACCCTGCAGCAGGCGGGACATGGGTTTGCTGCCCTTTAAATCGGACAGAACCTCGCTCAAAGCCTTCGATTGCGCTCCCGTCAGCCGGTAAGGCAGGGCTTGCAGCACTTTATCCAGTACCGGATGCCCGCTGTTTATGACAGCGGCAGTCTGATTTTCCTGCCAGTCCCGTTTTTTCCTGAGCACCCCCAGCTGCAGTAAAAAAAGCTCATCGAAAGCCAAACGCCGCCGCGCCTCAGACTTGGCTCTTTCATCATCCGGATAGTGAGCTTGCCCGATAGCCTGCGACAATCCCAGGAATTTAAGTCTCCGGCAAAGGTTATCCGGCAGGAAATCGACCAGCTTCGCCGACCACTGGTCTATGGCCGGTTTTACGATACGGCGTACCTGCCTTTGCGTGATTCCGGCTGTCAGAGGGTAAACCGGCACCAGTCTGCCGGTATGGACCAGGTCTTTTTCTTCATAAGTCTCCCATTCGGGCGACTCAAAGACCGGCATCCCCCGGAAGACCGAGACCTTGCCGCTGATAATCACCCTCAGGCCGGCTTTCATCGAGCGGGCCATATAAGGCTGGTTGAACCAGACTATTTTGATATTACCGCTATCGTCGCCCACTGTCGCTTCCGCCGAACGACGCTTGCCCAGCATCACCTCGCGTGATTCCCAGACATTGGCTACAATGGTATTCTCCTGGCCGATGGCCAGAGCGGCGATTTTATTCCTGACGCTGTAATCAATATGCCGGGCGGGGAAATAGTAGAGCAGGTCCCGCAGGGTAGAGACCCCCAGTTTGGCAAATTTCTTTTGCAGGGCCTCGTTAATGCCCTTGACCACCGTCACCGGATATTCCAGCGCCACACTGTTCAGCGGAGTGCTGTCAACGTTCTTCTTTTTAGAGGCGGGTGAGTTCCTTTTGGCCGGGGCTGCCTCATTGACGGCAGCCCCTTTGGTAGCGGGAGGAACAATTGCGACGGCCTCCGGCTTACCTTCGAGTTCACCCAGAAGCTTTAAAATCCAGGCTTTACGCTGCGGCTTGCTCATTGCGGCATAGCCGGTTTCAGGCTGATAGTAGCGGCTGATTTTCCTGTAATTCACCTCGCCGCCGGGAGCAGCCTTAATTTGAGCCAGCCACAGGCCCAGCATCCTGTCCAGACCGCCTATTACAGTGGTATCCGGACAGTTGTTCTTCAACTCGAGGTTCAGTATTTTGCGAATTGAATCCGGGGTAATCGCCAAGGGTCGCTCCGTTAAATTAATAAAAAATAACCGGTCTTAAAAATTGTAATTGATAGGGGACTGCCTTATCAATACAATCCAGACCGGTTGAAGCCGCAATTGTATTTATTTCAGGGCTTTTTATCTCCTATTACCGAGACTGCGATGACACTGGGCCCCACGTGAGTACCCATCACCGCGCCTACCTTGGAGCGGTAAATCGGTTTGTTGGGAAATTTGCTTTTCAGCCGCTGCGCCAGCTTATCGGCTTCATCGGGAGTAGTGGCATCCTCGACAGCAATGGCATCGATGTTTTTAAAGCCCAGTACAAAATTATACAGTACTTCGATGGCTTTGGAGCGCGAACGTTCACGCGAAAAAGGATAGACCTCTCCTTCCTTAAGCCCCAGCACCGGGTTAATCTTGAGTATCGAGCCGAAAAAGGCCTGGGCGGCCCCGATGCGTCCGCCCCTCTTCAAATATTCCAGCGTATCGAAAGACATTCTCTCGTCCGTACGCAGGATGTCCTGGCGGACTGTATTAACAATCTCATCCAGCCCGGCTCCGGCCTGAGCGGCTTTGGCCGCCTCGATAGCCAGCAGCCCTTCGCCCATAACCACTTGCAGCGAATCTATCACTTCAATGCGGGCTTTGGCCTTGCAGATTTCCGCCGCTTTGCAGGCGGTGTCGTATGTACCGCTTAATTTATGCGAAATAGTGATAACCAGTATCTCATCGGCTTCTTTAGCCACTTTCTCGTAAATAGCACTGAAAACAGCCAGGGAGGGCACAGCCGTGGAAGGATTGGTTTTATTGGAGACCAGCTTGGCAAAAAACTGTTCCGGGGTAAGGTCTACGCCATCTCGATAGGTTTCAGTCCCGAATATCACATTAACAGGTATGACAGTTATGTTAAGTTTTTTGGCGACCTCTCCAGGGATATCCGCCATGCTATCGGCAATTACTCTTACAGTCATGGTGTCGATTCTCCTTAGTTATTCCAGTGAGATGATGTATTCATAGTGGGGCTGTCCGCCCTTGACTACTTCCACCTGTAAGTCCGGATATTGTTCCTGTATATTGGCGGCAATCTTGTCGGCCGCGGCCTGCTCTACATCCTGGCCGTAATAGATGGTGACCACCTCGGCTTCATCCATATCCAGGTCGTCCAGCACTTTGCCCAGTACATCTTCCGCTGTGTTGGCCACTGCCACCAGGTCGGTATCCAGCAGACCGATGGCCTGGTTTTTACGGATACGCATATCGCCTATTTTGGTGGTGCGGATGGCTCTGGTTACCTCGACGGTATGGACCGCCTTACGTGCCTTTTCCATGGCTTTGACGTTGACATCGAATTCAGCTTCGAAATCGAACGCCAGCAGTGCCGCTACGCCCTGGGGTACGGTCTTGGTCGGCAGTACTTTGATGGTCTTCTCGGTCAGGTTATGCACCTGCCCGGCGGTCAGGATGATATTTTTATTATTGGGCAGGATGATTATCTTATCGGAACTAACGGCCTCTACGGCCTGTAAAATATCTTTGGTTGAAGGGTTCATGGTCTGGCCTCCAGGCACCACCACCGCACCCAGGCTGCTGAAGACATCCGAAATGCCGTCTCCCGGAGCCACCGAAATAATGGAGATTCCGGAGGTGGGCATCCTTTGTTTTTGCATCTCCAGATAGTCTTCATGCTGTTCATCCATATTGCGGATACTGACTCCGTGCACCGTACCCAGCGGAGTCACCAGGTGAATCACGCTGCCGGGATCCAGGCTGTGGATATGCACACGCACATTGGACTTATCGCCTACCACAATCAAAGACTCTCCGTATTTCTTCAGCTTTTCCCGCAGTTTATCCGCATCTACGTTCTGGCCTTTGAGTAAAAACTCCGTGCAGTAGCCGAAAGGGACTTCTTTAGCAGGTGACAGGATCACCCTGGTCGGCATAGCTATATTGCTGGATACCATCTGCGGCTTGCGGAACTGCATCTGTTCGCCCTCGCCCCGCAGATATCTCAAGGCGCCCTCCAGGATGGTATACAGTCCCTGTCCGCCGGCATCCACCACCCCGGCATCTTTCAGAACGGGCAGCAGATTGGGAGTATTCGATAATGACCGGCCGGCCGCTTCCACGATTGTTTCCAAAGTCTCGATAAGACTCTCGCCGTTCTCTTTCACAAAAACCAGACCGGCTTCGGCTGACTCTCTTATCACGGTCAAAATGGTACCCTCGACCGGATTGCTCAAGCCCTTGTAGGCTACTTTGGCAGCCTGGTTATAGGCCTCGGCAAACTCTTTGCCGCCGAAGCTGTCCTTCTTGGCAAAGCCCTGGGCCAGGCCTCTCCAGATCTGGGAGAGAATAACCCCGCTGTTGCCGCGGGCGCCCATCAGGGCTCCTTTCGACATAGCCTGAGAAACAGCAGCTACCGCATGGTCCTCTACCTTATAGGATTCCTCTATCGCCGAGCGCATGGTCAACAGCATATTGGTGCCGGTATCGCCGTCCGGCACCGGAAAAACATTCAAAGCATCGACATCAGCCACGCTCTTCTCTAACCAGGCAGTCGCGGTGGAAAACATTTCACGCAGGACTACACCGTCAGTTATCTCGATTTTTCTCATTATATTTTTATTTCCTTTAATTCAAAAGTAAGTGTTGTAATACCTGAGAATCAACCGTCATCTTTTTAAATATCTGACTGCTGATCTTCCCCTTTCAGGCTGCTGCGACAGCCCTTCTTTGAATAATGCACTAAAATATGGTATATTATTGCACGGAAGTTTACAAATTGCCAGTTATTAAGTCATAAGGAGCTTTTACCTTGAAGTGTGAAATTTGCGGAAAAACACCGATGTTCGGCGAGAATGTCAGCCATTCTAAACGCCATACCAACCGGACCTTTACTCCCAATATTCATCCGGCTACCATCATGGTCGAAGGCAAGATGAAGCAGGTCAACCTGTGCACCAGATGCCTGCGCACCCATAATAAGACCAAAGCCAAATAAAACCATCTTCGCTGAATGTAAAAAGTGGCTTGAAAATCAAGCCACTTTTTTTATTTTATTTACCTGTGCTCTTCAATAATTCTCTGGCGGACTGCAAAGCTTTATTAACCTGCTCGGCGGACGTCCCGCCCGGACTGTTCCTGGCTGCCAGAGAGCGATCGATCGTAATCAGAAAGACATCGTCCTCGAACAACCGGGAAAACTTCTTATATTCCTGAAGGCTTATTTCAGAGAACGTTTTACCTTGAGTAGCAGCCCAGTTGACCAGTTTACCCACGATCTCATGCGCGTTTCTGAAGGCTGCTCCCTTACTGACCAGGTAGTCTGCGATATCGGTAGCCAGCAGATAACCTCTATCCAGCGCGGACAGCATTTTTTCAGGAATGAACTTGATGGTACGCAGCATGCCCGTGAAAATAGCCAGCGTTGTGAGCAGGGTATCGCAGCTGTCGAACAGGCCTTCCTTATCTTCCTGCATATCGCTGTTATAGGCCAGCGGCAGCCCTTTCAAGGTGGTCAACAGGCCCAGCAGATGTCCGTAGACCCGTCCGGTTTTGCCTCTGGCCAGCTCGGCCACATCCGGATTTTTCTTCTGAGGCATGATGCTGCTGCCGTGCGCATAGGCGTCATCCATCTCTATAAAGCCGAACTCGGAGGACGACCACAGCACCAGTTCCATACCCAGGCGGGACAGGTGCATCATACACAGACTGGCCGCCGCTTCAAATTCGATGACGAAATCGCGGTCGGATACGGCATCCAGGCTGTTATTGCTAACGGCATGAAAGCCCAGCTGTTTGGCCACATAGGCTCTGTCTATGTTATAGGCTACCCCGGCCAGCGCACCGCTGCCCAGGGGTAAGATATCGGTACGGTCGAAACAATCTTCAAAGCGTTCCATATCGCGCTGGAGCATCTCGAAATAAGCCAGCAGATGATGCGCCAGCAAGACCGGCTGAGCCCGCTGCATATGGGTATAACCCGGCAGTACTGCCTGATTATTCTGTTCCGCCAGAGTTACCAGCGTCTCCTGCAGACGGTATATCGCCTGCATGGTCTGCACGATTGCATCCTTGACAAACATTCTGGTATCCAGGACAACCTGGTCGTTACGGGAGCGCGCCGTATGCAAACGAGCGCCGGCCTGGCCGATTAACTCGGTCAAACGGCTTTCGATTGCCATATGGATATCTTCCGCACCCCGGTTGAAATCGAATTTACCCTCATCTATCTCTTTTTCAATTGCTTTCAGGCCTTTAACGATAGCTCTGCCGTCGGCGGCCGCAATGATTTTCTGCTTGGCCAGCATACGGGCATGCGCAATCGAGCCGGCGATGTCATAGCGGTACAACCGGCGGTCGAAAGGCAGAGAAGCGGTATATTCAGCCACAGCGCTGTCGGCTTCTTTTTGGAAACGGCCTCTTATCAAGCTCACTTGGTAGCCTTCTTACTCTTCTTTGTTTTGACCTTCGCCTCGCTTTGCAGGCTTTTCAGACTGCTGTCAACCGCAATAGGCTGCAGCTGGGCCTGGACCCGGGTCGGCAAGCCCCATAACTGGATAAAGCCGACCGAATGTTTGGGGTCGAAGGTATCACCCTTATCATAAGTGGCCAGATTATAACTGTAAAGGGAATACGGCGATTTACGTCCGGACACCACGGAAGTCCCTTTGTGCAATTTCATGCGCACCACACCGGTGACAAAACGCTGCGTGCTCTGCACGTAGGCCGCCAGGTCCTGGTGCATGGCGCTGAACCATAAACCGTTATAAATCAGGTCGGCATACTCCACCGCCACGGCTTGCTTGAAGCGTAATTGCTGTTTGGTCAGACACATTTCTTCCAGCGCCATATGGGCCTGCATTAACACTACCGGAGCCGGGGCTTCATAGACCTCACGCGATTTGATGCCGACCAGGCGGTTTTCGATATGGTCTATTCTGCCGACACCGTTATCTCCGGCGATTTTATTCAGCTTTTCAATCAGGCTTAAGCCATCCAGTTTTTCCCCATCCAGGGCTACCGGAATGCCTTTAACAAATTCAATTTCCACATAAGCCGGTTTATCCGGAGTTTTATCCGGGTCTTTGGTCCAGACAAAGGCATCCGCCGGCGGTTCATTCCAGGGATCTTCCAGGATGCCGCACTCTACCGCCCGACCCCACAGATTTTCATCGATTGAATAGGGACTCTTTTTGGTGACCGGTATGGGGATTTTA
>DAOUFH010000016.1:0-20663 GCA_034429955.1 Dehalococcoidales bacterium | reverse complement strand
TGCCGGTTGTGTCTTTATCGGCCAGTATGCCACCGAGCCTATCGGTGATTACATCGCCGGCCCCAATCATTCGTTACCAACCGGCGGCACAGCCAGATTCAGTTCGCCGTTGAACATACTGGACTTTATGAAGATAATCGATGTGGTGAAAATGGATGCCGCCGCTGTCCGAAAACTGGGACCCGCCGCCATGCGCATCGCCCGCACCGAGGGCCTGGAAGCCCATGCCAGGGCGATTGAGAAACGATTAAGCGATTAATGCTGTGTTGGGTCCGCAGGGTCGGGTTATAAACCCGACCGCCTGGTATTACCGGTCAAGCTATTTCAATCCCCTGAGAATCATCAATTCTAAATCATAAATGCCCGCTTCTCCCTCTCTGAAAGCTCACAGCTAAAAGCTTTTTTGTAACTTTTTTTTTACCTTGATTTACTTTTTATTTATGAAATCATCCGGTCGTTAATCAATTATTTACTTCACTTGAATATAATTATGACAGTATATAGAAGGTGGAAAAGGTCTGTCGGTTTTAAAGGCTTTCTCGCCCTGAACTGCAACGGAGGATAGATATGCTCAGGAAAATCTTCAGCATCATCCTGGTAGTGACATTACTGGCCGGAGGGCTATATGCCGGCAGCGTGCCGGTAAGCGCCGCAATTAATTTGACCAATCCAGGCTTTGAAAACGGTTTAACCGGCTGGACGATTGTCAGCGGTACCGCCCAGGTCAGAACAGGGAGTCTGGGCCCAATCTCACCTCATTCCGGCTCCAGTTTTGCTTATCTGACCTCCACCGCCAGTACCTCTCAACTAAAACAGGCTTTTTCGGCCTCAAGCGGCGATACCCTGTCCGGCTGGGCCTTGATGTCTACTCCCACTGCCGGATATTTTGATTATGCCCGTATAGAGATATTTAATGCCTCCGGAACATTGATAGCTACTCCTTTCAAGAGCCTTGATTATAACAAAGCTGTGGGCTCTACCGGCTGGCTGCAGTGGACCTATACTTTCCAGTCTGATTATACTAACTGTTATGTGCAGGCCAGTGTCAACGGTGCCGGGACCAATACGGTGTTTGCCCTGGACAGCCTGGAAACCAACACCCCGGTACTGGCTTTTGCCGGCGGACCTTATCACGTCAATGAAGGCGGATTGATTACACTACACGGCAGTGCCTCCAATGCCGGCTCTTCTGCAGTGTATAGCTGGTCCGCTCCGGCGGTGGGTTATTCCGCCACCGGTATGAATCCCACCTTTTCAGCGGCCGCTTTGAACGGGAATCATACTATAGATCTGACCTTAACAGTGACCGACGGCGACAAGACGGCCAGTGCTACCACCCTGATCTATGTTAAAAATGTGGCTCCGATCATTTCTTTTACCAGAACTGAAAATGTCGACCGGGTTACCAATCCGGACAGCTATTACGTCCATTCAGGCAGTGTCGGCGATGCCGGTTCCGCTCCGCTGACGGTGCATATAGACTACGCCGACCCCGGCGCGGTCTATAATCCGGAAGACCCTCAAAATCAGGCCAATGAAACAACTTTGACCATTACACCCGGTGCAGGTTTCCATCTTTCTCATAAATATCCTGCGCCCGGTCTGTATAATATCAAAATTAGCGCCGATGACGGTTACGGCGGGGTGGATAACAAGATTTTACAGGCTAAAATCGGGATCGATAACAACACCGCCCCCTATTTCACCGCACCCGATATTACCGAGTTTACCGCTGCAGTAGGCGATGTAGTGACTATTGACTTCGCCAGCTATGATATTGATGCCGATCTGATCACCCTCAGTGCAGATACCGGCAGTCTGTCCGGAATCACGTTCACTCACGGTCTGACTAACGGCTATGCGACCTTAACCTGGGCCACCGCCGGTGCAGCCCTGGGAGATTATCAGATAACGGTTGTGGCTGCAGACAGTTTTGGATTGGCGACCGATGCCATTATCGATATCACCATAGAAGCAGCTCAGATCAGCGGCACGATTTCAGTCAACCATCCTCCTACCGCCGAAGCAGGCGGACCTTATATTTATCCGGTCGGGGTTAATATCGATTTTAATGCCTCCGCTTCCACTGACCCTGACGGTGATGAATTGACTTTTACCTGGGACCTGAATAACGACGGACTTTTTGATGAAGGTTATGGCGGAGCCCACCTGGTGCTTTATCCCGAACAGTTGGCCAGCCTGGGCATTACTCCCGACAATAATGATAATGTGGTCTATCTTAAAGTCAGTGATCCGCGCGGTGCCTCCAGCATCGATTATACGTATATTCGTCTGATAGAAGGCCCGGTCTATACCATTCTCAGTTCAACCAACGGCAGAGGCCGGATTATCCCTCAGGGCGATAGCTATGTGGCTGAAGGTGAATCATTGACGCTGAATATGATACCCGATGAAGGGTATTATCTCTCCACGCTGCTGGTGGATGGAGAGACCGTACCGGGCGCTCCTCTGAGCTATACTTTCGAGAATGTTACTGCCGACCATACCATTGAAGCATTATTTGCTGCCAATAGTTACCCGATGACTTTGACATCCTCCAATCCGGATGCACCGGCCGGGGAGGAAATAACTTTTACGGTTGCTCTGGAGCCCTCACTGGGAGCTGAAGCGGCCCCTGACGGTAGCGTGATTTTCACCATCGGCGATTATCTGGAGAGTGAGCCGGTCGCTTTAGGTGCAGAAATCAATGGAATTCGCTATGCTTCTTTCGTTGTCAGCTCGTTACCGGTCGGAGTATATGCTGTAGTAGCCGAATATACTCCGGATACTACCGGAATTCCGGCAGGGACGGCCGTCAGCCAGCAAACTGTCATTGCGACCGATAGTAATCTGACAGTCAGTTATACACCCGAGACCCCGGTTATCGGTCAGCCGGTCAGCTTTACTGCGGTTATCAGTGCTGACGATGTGCCCACCGGCAGTGTAGCTTTCCTGGTCGACGGGCTGCCTTATGGCGATGAGTTAACTCTGGTCGACGGGACCGCTGTTTTACCGATAATCTTCACTACCGCCGGTGAGCATACCGTAACCGTCTCCTACAGCGGCGATGACGCTCACTCCGAACAAATAGCGGAAGTGACGGTACAGGTACTGGATATCCCGGTTGTAACTTTGAGCGCCGATTCGGATTCATATCTCTACGGTTCGCCTGTCACTCTGGTGGCGACTGTGACGGTTAATGCCGGGGCTGTCGCTCTGGACGGTGCAGTCGCTTTAATGAACGGTACCGAGGTTCTGGACAGCCGCACATTGAGCGGCGGACAGGCGGTCTTTGTTCTTGACGATATGGCGACCGGCGCTTATACCGTGTACGCGGTATTTAATAATAATGTATATCCGGGCAGCTATGCTTCTCTGCCGGTAGACTTTTCCGTGATAGAATCAGAGACCGATTTTGTAATCTCTGTCGAGCAGACTGAGGGCGGCACCATCAGCCCGGCTGGAGATATCATGGTTAGTGCCGGTGCCAACCAGACTTTTGCCATCGATCCGGAGCCGGGTTATTATATCGCGGCCTTGCTGGTGGATGGAATATCAGTAGAGCCCTCTGACAGCTATACCTTTGTGGATGTACAGGCCTCCCATACCTTAGCGGCAGAGTTCGCCCTGGAAGAGTATAGCCTGACGGTGACAGCTACGACAGGCGGCAGCGTCAGCGGCTATAACCCCGGTGAGGTGTATTATTACGGAGACTCAATAACCCTTACGGCGAGTGCTGAGGACGGTTATGAATTCGAGGCCTGGCTGGATGCTGATAATAACACGTTAAGCCAGGAGGCCGTACTGACTTTAACCTTTACCGGTGATACGACTGTAGTAGCTTCCTTTATAGAAGTTGAAGAGACCGGCAATCTGACCGTGGTCAAGGTCGGAGAAGGTGATATTAATCCTGAAGCCGGTGTTTATGACAAAGAACCGGGGCAGTTCATCTGGTTGACGGCTGATGCCGACCCGGGCTGGAAATTTGCCGGCTGGGAGTCTGATTCCAGCAGCTTGCGTATCTATAACGCCGGCTTTTTCTCCTGGTTTATCATGCCGGACTATCCTGTGACTATTACGGCGACCTTTACCAGCAACAAAAAGTATCAGTTGGATGTCACTTATAATGCCGCCCAGGGTACGGTGACTGTTGCTCCTGATTCCAATAACGGTAAATATCCCGCCGGTACGGTGGTGACATTGACCGCTGCGGCCAATCAAGGTTATGAATTCGACTCCTGGCAGGGTGTGGATAGCAGTGAAGCTAATGTGGCCCAGGTGACCCTGAACAGCAACAGATCGGTCACGGCCCTGTTCAAGACCGGGACCCAGGCGTCCGGAATGTCAATCACCAAGATGTTTATCAAGTGGGATAACTCCGCTAATAATTATAAATGGTACTCGTGGCCCTGGTATAAGCCCGGCAATCAAAATCAGTTCGAGGCCTGGGGCCGTTTGACACTGCCGTCCAATATCAATCTGTCCAATCTTAAATCTCAGGCTGAAATCACCCTGACTATTCCTGTGCCGGGCAGTAACGGCAACAGCGTCGCTCAGACCATCACTTTCAATAAAGTGCAGTCCACCGGATATGGCGAATACTGGCTGTATAATGACAATCCGGGCTATGTCAGTGACGGTCTGGATATCACCTTTATGAAAATCTGGTGGTCGCCGAACTACGGCAGTTCTAAAGGCCAGGCCGGTTTCCATATCCAGGGTCTTTTCGATATGCCTGACGACAGTATCGATAAGAACAGTAAGCCCACCAGCGCTACGCTGGGCATTAATATAGCGGCCAGGTCCGGCAGTTCTTTCAATACTCAGGGCAGTGTGGACTTCCGCGTTAACGGCAACAAAAATGTCTGGTCATTCAACGCCTGGAATCTGAAACAGTTTGATTATGATGTCTGGGACGGCTGGAATAACTGGTCAGCCTGGAACAAGTGGGATGGTTCCGACTGGGACGGCTGCTATTAAATATAGTGTACTCCCTCCTTTTTAAAGCCGGAGGGGCTTTGCATGGCCCTTCCGGCGGGTTTTACCCGCAGCTGGAACTATGGCCGGTAGGGCGGGTTGACAACTGCAAACTAAAAACCTTTATGATCTCCTGTTGTCATCCTGAGGCCTCATACTGGGGAGGCTGAAGGATCCGGGGCTGCGGAGTTCAATACAATAGCGGTTAGATGCTTAGACTACCAGCTTGTAGTTGTTCGTCTTTCGTCGTTCGTGATTAGATTTTTAGCTATTAGATGTTTAGATTTCAGACTACCCGCCACTGCGACAGGTACTCTCCTGCCTTTCCCTTTAGCCAGGGGATTATACAGAAGGGATTTGGCCCTCTCGCCATAACCAACGACTTTCAGACACTCGATGCTTGTCAAAAGCCCTCTCTAACTCTCCCTTTTTTAAAAGTGAGAGGATTTACCTTATCTCGAAACTGACAGCCTGGCTGTCATCCTGAGGCCTCATACTGGGGAGGCTGAGGGATCCGGTGGCGAGTGGTTCTGTATTCCATACCACTGCTACCTAAGTCTGTAAATTTAATAAATATTATTTTATATATGTATAGATTCTATTATATTGTAAATTTAGGCAAGGACTGTCCTTGCCCAAAAGGCCGCTCATCCTGTCTCATAACGTAATACTTGAAACGTATAACTTGCCGGGGTAAATTAGCGCTTCTCCGCAAATTGTAACTTTTTTTTAACCGACCCGTAACTAATTGTAACGTTACAGCCGTTGATTTTAATTTGTTTGTTACCCCCTCCAACTATAATTATTCATAGTAAAGATAAATCAGGACTATATCCGGAGTGGTAAGGATGATAGCTGAAGTGAAAACTAATAAAGTGAAAAAGTTCGGGAAGATCGCCGGCAATCTGGTTGCCGCTCTGATTATCGCTTTAATAGCCATGATGCTGTTCTTCAAACTGGTGCCCGGTTTCGGTTTTTATGTAGTTAAAAGCGGCAGCATGACCCCCGGCATTCAACCTGGAGATATCGTATTTACCCAGCCGGTTGCCGATAATCTGGAGGTCGGTTCCATTATCACCTTTGAAGTGGGCGACGAACTGGTAACCCATCGTATTGTGGACATCGAAAACGGTCAGATTTATACCAAGGGCGATGCCAATGAAGACGCCGATACCGGTTTTATTACCGCGGCCAATATCCAGGGCAGCTATCTGTTTACCTTACCCAAAGTCGGGTACCTGACCGAAGTGACTTCTACCAAGAAAGGCTGGTTCCTGGTTGTGATCGTGCCGACCTTGATTCTGGTGGGATTTATCGTCCGGGCTATCTTAAAGGAAGCTTTCAAGCCTGCCAAGCCGGTTGCAGTTACTGCGGCGGCCGGTGCTGCGGTTGAAGCTGCTCGGACTGAAATAAAAGCAGAAAAGACTCCCAAAAAGGCCGCTGCTCAACAGCCGCCGTCGCTCTTCTCATTCCTGTCTTTCAAGTCGGAAAAGCCGGCCGCGGCGGACAATCATACCGTAAAAGCAGTTAAAGCTGAACCGGTCGCTGCTGAAGTCAAGGCTGAGCAGCCCCAGATCAAGAAATCTGCTCCGGAGCCGCCGTCACTCTTCTCATTCCTGTCCTTTAAGTCATCCGGCAGCGCTAAAAAAGCGGCACCGGCTGCGGCAGTCAAAACAGCCGCTGAGGTTAAAACAGAGACCAGCGGAGTTAAGCTGGAAAATATCGCGGCACAGACTGTTCAATCTCAACCGGTCTGTCAGCCCTTCTCTTCACCGGCAGTGACCGAACTGGTGAGAGATCAGCTTAAGAGTTTGCTGGAAGGTTACAGCAGATAATACGGTCAAATAAATCGATTGAAGTATTAAGTAAGTCCCGTTAAGGGGGCGACGAAAATGAAAAAAATAATAGGTCTGGCAATCTCAGCAATATTGATTATGACAGTGACCAGTCTGGGTACCTGGGCTTATTTCCAGGATTCGGAATCAGCCAATACCAATAGCATCACAGCCGGTACCATGGACCTTAAGTTGAACGGCGGCGATTCTGAAATCACCATGATGACTCTGACCAACCAGGCTCCCGGAGCCAGCGGGACCGCCAGTGCCACTTTACAGAATATCGGCACTCTGCCCGGCAAGCTTTCGATGTCTTTCAGTACGGTCAGTGAGACCGGCGGCAGCTCAGGAGAATATGCCGGTTCGGCCGATCTGGCGGCGGCTACCCAGATCTCACCCTGGATTGATACGGATAACGATGAGGTCTTTGATGTTGGCACTGATTATGCGCTGAAATCGGACGGCACAGTGGTTACCTCCGCTTTACAGCCGGATGTAGTGACCAATTTTTCAAACCGCTCATGGTCGAGCGTGATAGCCAGTATGCCCGCCAGTATGCCCGGAGTATACACCTTCCGCCTGTACTGGAGCATTCCTGCGGGTACCGGCAATACCATACAGGGAGACAGTTTTACTTTCAATATTACCTTTACTCTGGACCAGATTCCGTAGGCAGGGAAATTCGTTTCCCTGGTGAACAGGGAACTTGAAATAAAAATTTAACATTAAATTATAAAAAATTAGGAGTACACAAATGAAAAAAATTCTTGGTCTGGTGGTGGCCCTGGTGGCAGTGGTAGCCATGCTCGGGACAGGTACCTGGGCTTACTTCAACGATGTGGTAGCTGTAACTGACAATACTATCACGGCTGGCAGTCTGTACTTAAACGATGTTTCTGCCAATCCTGTAACAGTGGGCGATGACGGTCAATTTAAACCTAGCGCAACCGAGACAACCGCTAATCTTTTGGAAGAAAATGGTGGTACTGCAAGTGAGGTAAAAAATGCCGGCACAATCGATGGCAATCTGTATATTACCCTGGAGAATCTGGTGAATTATGAAAATACTCGTCTGGATATTGAGCTGCGCTCAGGTGACAGCACAGATAGTGCAACTTTAGGCGAGTTGGGCAGCAAGGTTTTGGTAGCTTTCTGGTTTGATAAAAATATGGACAATACATGGTCCGATGGGGATTTTTATCTGAATTCAACTGATAATTCGATAACACAAAGAACTGCTGGATCTCCGGCTACAATCGCTGGGGCTTATGCTACTATTGATACATACGATGCTAAAGCTTGGACTGCAATCCCGATGGATTCAGATGATAGTTTTGGCTACCTTAAAATCAGCTATAAATTCCCTGACAACACCACGGATTTTTATACTACCAATGTGAGAATTACCAGCGGAGGCAGCGGGTATACCGTGGGTGATGACTTGACCCTGTCAGACGGATCCATTGTAGAGGTAACCGATATTGATGGTAGTGGTGCTATAACCGCAGTATCTTTAACCACCGGAGCTGTTGCGAATAGTGGTACTGGCCCTTACACCAACGTTGCAGTAAATCCTCCTAGTGGTGGTACGGGAAGCGGTGCTACCTTTACTGCCAATTATCGTTACAACACTGACAACGTAGCCCAGACTGATAGCGCAGCCTTCGATTTCGTACTCGAACTCAAATAATATATTCCCGGGCGGGGCCAGAAGGCCCCGCCCGCTTCTGAAGGCAGCCGGCCCAGGGGTGGGCGGACTTCCTTCAAAAGCGGAACAGGTTTAAAAGTACGCAGAACCAATAGTAAGAGTCATGTTAAAGAAGATTATCGGAATAAGTTTAGCTCTGGTGATTACCCTCTGTGCAGCGGGCGGCAGTACCTATGCTTATTTGCTGGATACTGAAGATGCCAGGAGCAATTTTGTCTCCGCCGGCACCCTGGATATGACTCTGGACGGCGCCAATGGCACTGCCTATACTATTACCGCCTCCAATATCAAACCCGGTAACTATATCCCCCGGCCGACCACTGACCCGGCCACAGACAGTGCGGCCGTAATTCTGATCTCCAATGACGGTTCGGTGGATGCCGGGTCGCAGCAATACAGTAACAGCCTGGTGATGGCTGCCACTTACAGCGATGCCAGTGTTTCCGGTTACAGCGGAGGAGTCAGCGATGATAACATGGCCGGCGCGCTGGAAGTGACTTACCTGGCGGTCAATGATCCGCTCTGGGGTGAGTATTCAATACTGGGCAACATCACCGATGCCAACTCGAACGGTTACCCTGATATCAATGATTTATATCTCGCGGCTGCCGCCATACCCGGCGAATGGTATCCCATCACTCCTTATTATTTCAAAATCCAGCTGCGTTTGAATCCATCCGCGGCGGCTGCTTTCCAGGGTAAAGGACTGGATATTACCCTGCACTTTACCATGAACCAATAATAAAGAAGGAGCGGTTGCCGGTTGCAGGTCTCAGGTTTTTAGCCAGTCTTTCTGTCATACGTTTAAGCTTTCCCGTATAAGGTTACCGGGATGACAGAGGAGCTATAAACCGGGTGAATCTGAAAGAAGTACGTTAAAAGCCGGATAAAATGGCTGAAAGTAATTGACAGAGCCGCCATGACAGGTTATGATTCTCCTAAAGCCATTGGGAGGTTCGAGGCGGATTCGTGCCTGAGAACATTATAAAAATAAACCGTTTTTGCCCGTTCCGCCGATTAATATAATAAAATGAGCAGAAGAACTGAATATATCATCCTGGGAGTGATGATTTTCTTGATCGTGATCACAGGGTTGACGAATATCGGTCCGCATCTGGGATTTTTAATCAGCGGAATCGGTTCCGGCAGTATGTCGCCTGCCCTGGATATCGGTGATCTGGTAGTTGCCCACCGGGTGCCGGCGAATGAACTGGCGGTGGGAGATATCATAGTTTTCAGGACCGCCAATAACTCCGAGAACTATATTTGTCACCGCATTATAGAGGTACAGACCTCCCCGGTACTGCAGTTCACCACCCAGGGTGATAATTCCAATGTGGCGGATAGTTCTCCGGTTAGAGCCGGAGATATCATTGGACGGGTAGGGTTCCATATGCCGGTGCTGGGCTATGTAGCCCAGTTTTTAAAGAATATAATCGGGTTGATTCTATGTCTGATTATTCCGGCCTTGTTGCTGATAATAATACTGGTGCGCTATCTGCTGTATGAGATAAAGCTGATGCGCAACAAAACATAATGCCAAGACAGGGCCGCGAAAGCGGCCTTGATATTTTAAGAGAGTGTGAGTTCACAGATACCTTAATGAGATAAGTGGGGGATTACAGGTCAGGGGGCGGAACTGCTGATAGCAAACAACCGGCAGCTCAAGTTATTATGAATAAACGAATCTGGTTCATCTTCAGTTTCATCGCTTTAGTTATCGTGGCTATTACAGTAGCCGGTTATACTGCGGCCTATTTTACCGACGATGAGTCGTCTCAGGACAATATTGTCGTAAGCAGTGAGAACTGGACCAATCCGGTCTGGGCTACTCCTGCCGGTGCCTGGTATGCTTCCGGTTCTCTGCCGGCGATTACGCCTGCTCCCACCTGGTACTACCGGCAGCCTTTAATCATCACTAATCCTGGTGCGGCTATCACCAATTATCCTTTAAGGCTGAATATCAGCTACGTGGCCGGAAAAATGAACAGCGATTTCAGCGATATGCGTTTTACCAGTAATACCGGTGCCTTACTGAACTACTGGATCGAAAGCTATACAGCGGCAACTTCGGCGATTGTCTGGGTTCAGGTTCCCAGTGTGGCTGCGACGCCAGCCGCTACGAAAATATTAATGTATTACGGTAATTTTGCGGCTGATGTAACCACCGGCAATGAAAGCAGTATTACACCTCTTTTTAATATATATGCCGACTTTGAAACCAGCTGGAGTGGTAATCCGCCTGGTTGGAATGAGATGGGCAGCACTAACCGGGGAACATTGAATTATGTTACAAACGGGGGCTTGCAGGGTACCGGCAGTCTGCTGGTAAATAAAAACAGGACCAATAATTCAGTCTATGGCGGCTATTATACCACTGCGATAAACTCTGCGCCGTTTAACGTAATGTTGATGCTGAAAGCTGCACAAACCAACTATGCCTTTAACGTTAGCTTTGCCAGTTCGGCCGGCAGTTCTAGCGGAACTGCTCAGGGACCCCGACTGGCCTTTTATTCGGATGCCGGCGTGAAATATTATTCAGGTACCAGTGCTGTAAACTTTAATAACCCCTTAACCTATAATACGAGCAGCACTTATAACCTGTTTTTCAGCAATATTTCCACTACCAGTCGTACCTATAATTTGTATATTAATGATGTCCAACAGTATGCCGGCGGTGGGGCCTCGGTGATTCCCTTTGCCAATAATGTTAATCCGGCTTATCTGGAATTATTTTTTGACTCCAATAGCGGGACTCCCTCTTTTTGGGTTGACTATGTCCGTGTTTGGCGCTATGTCTCCGTTGATTACAGTCAGCCTGAAGAATAAAATCGCAATGTATCTATATGAGTATTTCGTATGAAATTGATATTGATAAGAGCTCTGTCGATTCTGCTGGTAGGGGTAGGGTTACTCTTCGGGCTGCCTACCCAGGTGCAATCGGCGGTAGTTTCAGTCAGTATGGAACTGGGCGGCGTAGGTTCCACCAGCTGGGCGCTGAATAATCTGGCTCCGGGCAGCAGCGGCAATCAGCTGGTCTCACTGCGCAACAGCGGCAGGCTGCCCGGTAAAGTTGATATCTGGATCAGCAATATACGCTGGACCAGCGGGCGTGACGGTCAGGCCGATCTGGATGAATATCTGCGTTTGAATATCAACGGCAGCGGCCTGGTCTCTACTATCACCATGCCGGCCAAAGTTTCAGATTTACCCGCCTCCTCTGCGGCTGCCAATCAACTCTATATTCAGCGCCTGGACCCCGGACAGACCCTTACTATCAACTGGAACTGGCAGTTTATTGAGACCGGTTCCCCGCAAAATAACGCCCAGGGCGACGGACTGGTCTTCGATATCAATTACGGTTTGACGCAAATTACGGATGTGGTCATTCCTACCGGTGTGCCGGTGATAACTACGTCTGTGCCTACCTCTCCCGCCGCAGAGGACCGGGTTATTCAGCTGGAAGTGCCTGCTAACTCGACTCAGTCGGGTATCACCGCTGAAGGCGTCACTAAGGGTATACTGGAAGCTTCCACGCCGGATAACGGTTTTATGCTGTCAATTTTACCGGGTACCAGGATCACACTCTCCAATGAAAACCGGCCCGACCCTGTTGATCTCGATAAAGTGGGAGATACCATACCGAATAAGATTGAAGTGTCGATAATTAATGACCCCGCACTGATTCCTCCTTATCCGGACGGCTGGATTCCGGTCAGTCCCAACTATGATATTAACGGTATAACCAATGACATCCGTACCGGTATCAAACTGGACCAGTCGGCCATTATGGTGATCCGTTATGCCGTCAGCCAGTTGCCTACGATTTTGGACGGATTATATATCTTCTATTACAGCTACGGCGCTGATAGCTGGGTCCAGTTGTCGGAACCGGAAGGCTTTATCGCAGCGGCTGATGAAAAAGCTGGCGAAGTCGATCACTTTTCGCTGTTTGTGGTGCTGGCTAAACCGGGCGCAGGTATTCAGCCGGCTGATATCGTTATGCAGAAGATCAGCGTTAATCCGCAGCGCATCATGGTTGGTCAAAGTTCGGAAGTTAAAGTCCGTCTCACCAACAAAGGCGGAATGCCCGGTGAAGAGATGGTGACTATCAAGATGAACGGCCAGGTACAGAAGACCCAGCGCGTTTATCTGGAAGCCGGGCAGAGCACTGAGGTGGTAGTAATGCTGGCTCCCGGTCAGAACGGCATCTATACCATTACCTCCGGTAAGCTTTCGGGCGAACTGGTAGTGGAACCCAACGTAGCGCCGGATATCTCGGAGACCGATTACTGGTGGCTTTTGTGTATTGCTATGGGACTGGCTGTGTTGATATTGAGTTTTGTACACAGACGGAAGATCACCGCCGAAGAAGAATAAAGCGAACTATAGACTGATAGAATAGCTGACAGTTATCAGCCGTCAGCTGTCAGTTATTTATTGAGATAAGGTAAATCCTCTCCCTTTTAAAAAAGGGAGCGTTAGAGAGGGATTTTGATAAGCGTCGAGTGGCTGAAAGTCGTCGGTTACGGTGAGAGGGCCAAATCCCTTCTGTATAATCCCCTGGCTAAGCGGGTAGAATGAAATCTACAAATCTAATCACGAATAACGAAAGACGAAAGACGAACAACTACAAGCTGGTAGTCTAAGCATCTAACCGCTATTGTATTGCCCCCCACCGGATCCTTCAGCCTCGCCAATCGAGGCTTCCAGGATGACAAAGCACATACCACACTGATAGTTGTCATGCTGGAGGAGGCGTCAGCCGACGAAGCATCCGGGGTGGGGAGGATAACTAACTAATCAAACCACTCTGAACTCAAGTCTTGCATATCCGGATTCAGGCTCTTGATAAGTTCAAGCTTTTTATTGCGTAATAATCCTTTGATTTGTTTTTCTCTGGACAGGGCTGCGGGAATATCATCTGTAGTTTCGAAATAAACCAGGTTGTGGATATTGTATTTTGTGGTGAAGCCTTTTATCATATGGTGTTTATGCTGGTATACCCGCTGTTCGAGATCACTGGTGATTCCGGTATAAAGCGTTCCCCGCTGGTTGGACATAATATAGACATAGTATTCTCTGGTTTGCATTAAGGTGATATTATAACACACTGTTGAGGCCCCGCCCACCAGATACTCCCCAGATACTCCCCAATTGAGGCCTCAGGATGACAGCCTGGCTGTCAGTTTCGAGAGAAGGGGTAATGAATAATACCAATAAGTACCAATGCCACCAATACTACCAATGACTCAATAAAATTCGCAATACACAAATAATAAATTCAAATGACCGAAATCCAAAGTAAACATCAGCGCGAACAGCTTAGCTGCCTGAAGCGATCTGAGAGAATAGCCATCAGCTCTCAGCCGCCAGCTAAATCCTCTCCCTTAGAAAAGGGAGAGTTAGAGAAGGATTTTGACAAGCGCCGAGTGTCTGAAGTCGTCGGTTATGGAGCGGAGGCCAAATCCCTTCTGTATAATCCCCTGGCTAAAGGGAAAGGCACCCGGTCTGTGAAGCAGATTTTATGATAGTCCGGAACTAATTTAACCAGTCCGACAAATAAAACGGGCGGGATTAATCCCCGCCCGTTGCGCTAAATAATTACAGGTCAATGACGCTCCGTCATTACGAACTATAAAAAATACCTGAAGCAATCTTATATAAAGGGTCTTTCCTCATTATTTTAAGGTGTCTATCGACATTCTATCAGATCGCGTCAGGAGTGAAAGGTATTCGCGATGACGTTTGTTTCTGGATTTTGCTCATTAGAATTTATTTCGTATTTTATTGATCTATTGACTTGCCCCTTTCTCCTACAAGGTAATCGTCTTGGCAGTATAGACATCCGGTATAGCCAGAATTTGCTTGATGGCCTTTTGAGGCAGCGCCTCATCCAGGTCCAGAATCATCAGGGCCTGACCTCTGGCTTTCAAACGGGCCACAAACATGGCGCTGATGTTAACGTCCACTGCACCGGTGATATTACCTACCGAGCCGATCAGTCCGGGCCGGTCTTTGTGGTCTACGAACAGGAAAGAGCCGGTAGTGGGCACGAAATCTATCCAGTAGTTATTGACTTTAACGAAGTGGGACTCACCTCTCAAGACCGTTCCGGCGATTTCCACCGTGCCTTTGCTGGTGGTGACTACGGCGGTAATCAGACTGGCATAGTTCTGACAGGCGGCGTCTTTCTGTTCAGTCACATTAAGTCCTCGTCTCTGGGCGACTAAATTGGCGTTGACCATGTTGACTTTTTCTTCGCTGATATTCTCCAGCAGGCCGCCCAGCAGAGAAGCCTTGATGGCATTGGTATCGTATCCGGTGATTTCACCCTCATAGTGTATCGACAGCGAGTTCATCTGGCCTTCACTGAGCTGGCTGGCCATTTTACCGATTTTGGTAGCCAGTTCCATGAAGGGGTTCAGTACCGGCATCATCTCGGGCGGGATAAAGGGGGCATTAACCGCATATTTGGGAGCCAGCCCCTTGAAAACATCCACGATCTGCTCGGCTACATCGCTGGCAGCGGTCACCTGGGCCTCAGCGGTTGAAGCGCCCAGATGAGGTGTGACGATGGCATTCTCCAGTCCGAAAAGGGGACTGGAGGTGCAGGGTTCCTGGGGGAAAACATCGATGGCGGCACCGGTGATTTGCTTGTCTTTAAGGGCGTTGGCCAGGGCTTCCTCATTGATCAGTCCGCCGCGGGCGGTGTTGATAATGCGCACCGTCGGTTTCATCATGGCCAGCTCTTTTGCGCCGATCATCTCTTTGGTTTGAGCGTTCAACGGGATGTGGAGGCTGATGAAATCGGCCTCTTTATAAATTTGATCCAGGGTGGCAATCTCGACCTGGAGATTGCGGGCGCGTTCCTGTGAGACATAAGGGTCATAACCCAGTATTTTCATTTCCAGTCCGCGGGCGCGCCGTGCTACCGCAGAACCGACATTGCCCAGACCGATAATGCCGATAGTCTTACCCCGTACCTCGGTGCCGGTGAATTTGCTGCGTTCCCATTTGCAGGAGCGCAAAGCCAGACAGGCATTGGGAATATGACGGGCCAGCGAGAGCATCAGGGCTATGGCGTGTTCGGCAGCGGAAATGGTGTTACCGGTGGGAGCATTGACTACCACGATGCCGCGGCGGGTGGCGGCTTCAATATCGATATTATCCACACCTACCCCGGCCCGGCCGATGATAATTAACTTTTTGCCGGCTTCTATAATGGCCGCCGTGACGGTGGTCTGGCTGCGCACTACCAGGCCTTCGTAGTCTCCGATTATCTGAATCAGTTCGGCTTCTTTCAACCCGGTCTTGACATCGACTTCAGCCACCGTTTTCATGATTTCGATGCCTTCCTTGGACAACGGGTCAGCAACTAAGACTTTCATATTTTTACTCCTTGATAGCTATTAGACTACCTTAACCGTTTTACCTTTGTGAGAGAAGATTTACGAACAGGTTTGACTTCACCTTATCAAAAACTGATAGCTGACAGCTGATAGCTATTAACTTTCCCTCTCTCCTATTTAAGGTATTGGTATTATTGTTTATACCCCATCCTGGTCAGCACCTTGGCCAGGGCTTCCCAGCATTCTTTAATATCCTGTTCGCTGACCCAGCCCAAATGGCCGATGCGGAAGATCTTGCCATCCAGGGCGCCTTGTCCGCCGGTGATGGTGATCTGGTATTCTTCCCGCATATTCTTGCTGAGGGCTTTGTATTCGATGCCGGCCGGCAGATAGACCGATGATACGGTATTGGAGGCGTATTTTTCGTCGGCCGCCACCAGTTTCAGTCCCATGGCTTTGGCGCTTTCGCGGCACATTTTAGCGATTTTAGCGTGGCGGGCAAAGCAGTTCTGCAGGCCCTCTTGCATAATCATATCCAGGCTGACGGTCAAAGCATAAATAATATTGACAGCTGGAGTCCAGGGGTTCTCTTCTTTGGCCAGATACTGTTTGGCTTTACCGAAGTCCCAGTAGAAACGCGGCATTTTGGCTTTGTTATAGTATTCCCAGGCTTTGGGGCTGACCGAAGCAAACGTCAGTCCGGGCGGGACCATCCAGCCTTTCTGTGAGCCGCCGATAGCGACGTCGATGCCCCACTCGTCGACCGGGCAATTGATTGAGCTGAGACCGCTGATGCCGTCCATGACCAGCAGTTTATCGAAATCATGGACGACTTTGGCGATGGCCTGCATATCGTTGGTCACGCCGGTGGAGGTCTCGTTCTGAGTTACGATGACCCCCACGATGCCGGGATTATCCTGAAGGGCTTTGCGGATGACTGCAGGGTCGGCCGCCTGCCCCATTTCGAAGCTGCACTTAATCACATCGGCGCCGAAAGCTTTAGCGATGCTGGCAAAGCGGTCGCCGAAGACACCGATTGAGACAGACAGTACCTTATCGCCGGGAGAAAACATATTAACGATGCCGGCTTCCAAGCCGCCGGTGCCGGAGCCTGTCAGGACGTAGACATCATTTTTAGTCTGATAGATTGCTTTTAAATTGTTGGTTACGGCGGTCAGCATGGCATGGAACTCAGCGCCGCGGTGGTTTATCATCTGTTTGCCCATAATATTGAGTACTTCCGGGGGCAGAGGAGTAGGACCTGGAATTCTTAACTGTGCCATATTTTTCTCCTTAAAATATTATAGTTATGCGTTGTGCGTTATTAGTCACCTGTCTGACCGGGTAGTCTGGTTTGAAACCCGACCCTACTTCCGGCTGACATCCGGTCGGCGCTTGTCAAAATCCCTCTCTAACTCTCCCTTTTCTAAAGGAGAGGATTTACCCTATCTCGCAATTGACAGCCTGGCTGTCATCCTGAGGCCTCATACTGGGGAGGCTGAAGGATCCGGGGCTGCGGGGTTCAATAAACGAACTGATAGCTGACGGCTGATAACTGATGGCTATTCTATCAGATCGCTTCAGGTAGCTAAGCTGTTCGCGCTGACGTTTACTTTGGATTTCGGTCATTCGAATTTATTATTTGTGTATTTTGAATTTTATTGAGTCATTGGTAGTATTGGTGTCATTGGTATTTATTGGTATTATTCATTACCCCTTCTCCCTATACTGCCGGATTTAAATTCTTTAAGGCCTCGCGGGCCGATTGGATATCACTATCTATCTGTTTGATAAGTTGGTCAGGGTTGGCGAACTTGATTTCGGAGCGTATCCGGTGAATAAAATTGATTCTGACTTCCTGGTTGTAAAGATTATCCTGGAAATCAAACAGGTAGGCTTCAACGGTACGTTCTTTGGCCCCGAAGGTCGGATTGGTACCGATATTGGTAACTGAACGGTAAACCCGGCTGCCGGCCTGAGCGAAGGTAGCATAAACTCCATCCGGCGGCAGAGCCTGGCCTTTTGGTACGTCCAGATTAACAGTGGGGAAACCCAGACCAGAGCCGCGACCCTGTCCGTGTACGACCTTTCCGCGCAGGCTGAAAGGTCGGCCCATCAGACGCCGTACTTTTTCGATGTCTCCGTCCGCCATGGCCTGGCGGATTAAAGTACTGCTGATGATCTCCCCGTTCATCTTAACCGGTGGAATTACGGTAACACTGAAACCCAGTTCATGGCCCAGCTTGCGTAAGGAGGGAATGTCGCCTTCTCCGTTACGGCCCAGGGCGAAATCAGGGCCGATTACCAGTCCCCGCATGCGCAGTTTTTCTATCAGAAGTGTAACAAATTCACGGGCGCTCAGACGGGCCAACTCAGGCGTAAAAGTTAAGACAATGACACCGCTGACGCCTTCTTTTTGCAACAGTTCGGCTTTGGTAACGGCATCAGTCAAAGAGGGTGGTTGTGAATTGGGGGTCAGAATTTCCTGGGGATGAGTGTGGAATGTGAGGGCAACAGTGCAGAGGCTTTGCTGTCCGGCAAGCTCTTTCAACTTAAATATAAGATGTTTATGACCCAGATGGACTCCATCAAATACTCCGATAGTAACCAGACTATCGCAGGTTGATGCGAACCCAGCTAGCTCCTGCTCAACTTGCATTAAATCTCTCCGAGCTGGCCAAGCCAGGGAAAGGCCCTCAAATGAACACGTTCGACGCGAGTGTCTCAAGTAATGAATTAATGTTATCACTCTTTTTATAAAGGGTCAAATACCCGGCCTATACGATGAAAAGCCGGACGGACTTAATAATACCGACCGGTGCAAGATAATAGCGGATTTAACCAAAATTTAATCTATAGATAAGCCGTTATTTTTTTACTTAATCGCTATAATGTAAATATAAGGTCCAAATAATCACCGGACCATAACGAGATTATTTAGTAATTCAGGAGGTTAATACATGGAACAGGATACATCTAATGCAGTCTCAATGCCTCGCATTGGCGATAAAGCCCCGGCTTTTAAGGCTGTTACTACTCAGGGAGATGTCACGTTTCCCGATCAATTTGCCGGCAACTGGGTGATATTTTTCAGTCATCCTGCCGATTTTACCCCGGTCTGTACTTCGGAATTCATCACCTTTGCTACGCTCGAGCAGAAATTCAATGAGATCAACTGTAAATTACTGGGTCTGTCGGTAGACGGTTTGTACAGCCATATCGCCTGGCTCAGGACCATCAAAGAAAAAATCGAATACAAAGGCATGAAGGATGTAGAGGTAAAGTTCCCGCTTATCGAAGATATCACCATGGAAATCGCCCATAAATACGGCATGATTCAACCCGGCGAGAGCAATACCAAAGCCGTCAGGGCTGTTTTCGTGATCGACCCCAAGGGTATTATTCGCGCTGTAATTTATTATCCGCTCAGCCTGGGCCGTAATTTCGACGAGCTGTACAGGGTGGTAGTAGCTTTGCAGACCGCAGATGCTTTCTCCGTAGCGACACCGGCTGACTGGCGTCCGGGAGATGAGGTTATAGTGCCGACGGCCGGTTCCTGCGGCGTGGCCAAGGAAAGAATGGAAAACAAGACCGATATGACCTGTTATGACTGGTTTTTCTGTACACGCAAGCTGGACAAAGACACGGTTATGAAATCGGCTACAGGGAAAGCCTGAGATAGTTAAACCAGGGGACAAAGTCTGATTAAATAACAGGCGCAGCGATATCGCTGCGCCTGTTATTATAGTGGTAAAAGCATTCAGCGCATTGTCAGTTAGAGCAGTCCCGGCAGGCCCGGTAGATATTATCGAAAAGTTTTTCAATCTGCGGGGTGGGCGTGGACGCAAAAGCGATGCGGAAGAGCTGCTTTTCGCTGTAACAGATAACTCCGGTGCTGTAGCGTTCCAACAGAGTAGCCCAGACTTTATCGGCGTCCAGATTATTGAGTTGGACACACATAAAATAGCCGGAATTAAAGGGCAAAGCCTTAAAATACTGCAGGTATTCCGGATGGGCCTTTAAAACCTCCCGGACTTTCCGGTAGCGCAGGTTGATTTTGGCTTTATTCTGATCTTTTTCGATCTGATGTTGGGCCGATTTCAGTGAACTCAGGAATAATGACTGGGAAGGATGGGAGGAGTTTGAAATATTCCCTCGTATGGCGCCTGCGGTCTTGTCTTCCAGAGCTTTATAGAGTTCCGGCGTCCCGTTTAAGATACCGTAGGTTATAAAACCGACCCGGAAACCCCAGGCATATTCTTCTTTGGTGATGCCGTCCACCTTGACCGCCAGCAGGTTTTCATGCAGATTGCAGAGCTCTGCAAACAGTGATTCCTGCAGGGTCTCCGCTTCGAAGAAGAGGCTGAAGTAAGAATCATCCGTGATCACTACCAGCTGATGACCGGCTTCTGCCGCCCTTTTCAAAGACCGGATGATAGCCATCCCCGCTTCCCTGGTGGGAGTGTAGCCGGAGGGGTTATTGGGAAAGTTAAGCACCACAATTTTTTTACCGGGTTTACCCTGGTTGATCACCTTGTCAAAAGATTCGATGTCAAAAAGTCCGTCTTTAAAGAAGTTGAAAAACTCCAGTTCGGCTCCGTAGGCATTGGTATAGACCAGGTCGTAATTTTCCCAGTATAAATCTGAGACGATTACTTTATCGGCGGCGTCGGCGAACAGGTAGCCGGCGATGCTCAATCCGTGAGTTACTCCGCAGGTTACTACCGGCAGCCCGATGATTTTATCCCGCAGCGAAGGATTTTTAAGGCGGGTCAACTCCAGCCACTTCTC
>DAOUFH010000015.1:0-16590 GCA_034429955.1 Dehalococcoidales bacterium | reverse complement strand
CGTGAATATTTTATCGGCAATGCACAGTTATTGAAGCAACTGGAAGTCACCCAGGCCTCCCTGCAACATAACACCAAACTGGTGATTTCCGACCAGTCCAGACTGATTAACATCCTGGGATTGGGAGAGGAACTCAAGGAGATCAATAAAAAAACCAGCCCTTAGAACATAAAAACACTCAAAGCCCCGGGCTGCATGAGTCCGGGGCTTTATTTTATCCCACTGTTTTTCACATAGTATATCTTTGCATTTTGTTTTCTAAAGATTACCGGACAAACACTTGCGTTTTACATAGTTAATGCTCTGTTTTACTGCGTTATTCAGGTGCTATTTGAGCCAAGTAAACATATTTCATTACAGGAAGGCACTATTTTTTAAAAAACATGCAAAATATTCTCAAATGCGCTATACTGATTGAGATAATATGGTCATTGAAGTAGCACAACTAAAAAATATCGATTATTTCTACGGCCTGACTCAGGCTGAACTGGAAAAAATATTACCCTATATCAGCGAACAATGTATTAAAAAGGGAGAAATATTCCTGTTCGAGGGTGAATGGTCCGATTATCTTTTTTTTCTGATGGCGGGACTGGTCAAGGTCTACAAGACCTCGGCTAACGGCAAAGAGCAGATACTCCATATCGCTCCACCCTGTGAATCGCTAAATGATGTCTCTACTTTCGATGGCGGCACCAATCAGGCCAGCATGCTGGCTATGACTCCGGTCCATCTTTACGCGCTGCGCAAGGATGACTTAAAAACAATCCTGGAAAACCATCCCCGCATCTATATCAACATATTGAAAGCACTGGCCTACCGCATCCGCCGTGATTCCAATCTGGTAGAAGAACTGTCATCTACCCAGGTGATGGGACGTCTGGCCAAGCTGCTGCTGGGTAAATATGCCGGAGAAGAGGCAACGGTCGGGCTCTGGCTGACTCAGCAGGACATGGCCAGCATGATAGGCACTGCCCGCGAAGTAGTCAACCGCTCGCTCAAAATTATGGAAGAGAAAGGAGCAATTAGACTGGGACGTCACCGTATCGTCGTACTTAAGAAGGATATTCTGGCCGATATGGCCAAAGCCAATATCGATACTACCCCTAAATATCTGCAAAAATAATACTGATTGAGCAAGTCCCCTTTT
Organism: Dehalococcoidales bacterium; assembly: GCA_034429955.1. GTDB lineage: Bacteria > Chloroflexota > Dehalococcoidia > Dehalococcoidales > UBA3254 > DATIKD01. Next base: position 15,440 of record DAOUFH010000015.1, on the reverse strand, counting down.
TATCCTATTCTGAATAAGCCCTGACTCCCCGTCCCTAACTGAAAAGGCTGTAATATATTCCAAAATCATCTGGCCGTATTCAATTCAGATGGTTTTCAGGCTCAATTACCCATACTGAAAATATTGATAACAAAAAACTATCCACTGAAGGCATTTTGTTAATAATTATTATTAAAATATTTTAATATGTCATTTTTGGCTATATTATATTTTTTTGGATTAAAAAAGTCGGAAATACGGCTCAAAAATTTTTGACATCACTCGATATTGTGTTATAATTAATCCACACAGTTGGTAAGAAAACGCATTCCACTAATTGGAATTGCAGCGTATTTCAAAAATAAATACTGCTTAATCCAGTCTCTGCGTAGAAAAGGTAACGGGAAGCTGATTGCACTTGTTTTTCAATATGCGTATGAGATTGTATTTAATAATCCGGGAGAGGCTTGGATCCGTCTACCAGCGCAACGCCGCTACAGGCACAGCCAGTAAAATTGGATTTACCAGAGGAAAATCATCATATGTCTGGATGCCGCCAAACAGGTTCTCATTATTAATGAGGGCTTTTTTAATAACGGGGGAATGTAAATTATGACCTTACATCAAGAGATGTCTGATTCCCAATGGAATCAGTTAACTACGGAACAAAAACGCGAATACCGTATTTACCTTTATCTCAACCCCACTCACGTCACATTCACAAATGATGATTGTAAAAAAGCCTACCAGACCAGAGCTAAAAGATTAGTTGATGTTTATAACCTGCAAGAACCGGACCAGGTTCCGCTAGCGCTTCATATCGGTAGTCTTCCGCTCCAATACGCGGGACTTGATTATTACTCCGGTATCCAGGATTACAGCAAAGCCGTCCAGATTTATAACGAATTTAACCGCAAATATGCCGATGAACTGGATAACTTTGCCAATGTTTACACCCTGATGCCCGGACAACCTTTTGAAACCCTTGATTACAAAATGTATTCCTGGCCGGGACATGGCCTGCCCAAGAACGCCAGCGGCTACCAGTTCAGAGAAGGCGAATACATGAAAGTCTCTGAATACCATTATTTGATTGATGATCCCTCCGATTTCTGGCTGCGCTTTTATATTCCTCGCATCTTTGGAGCCATGGAATGTCTGCATAATGTAGGACCAATGACTGAATTGATTGAGATCCCCACTGCCAACCTGATGCCTCTGACCACCGCACCGGTACAGAAAATGTTGGAAGATCTCTTGAAAGCCGGCAAAGAATTACAGCAGAGAAGTGAAATTCAGAAAACTCAGTCTGTACAGGCAGTCGCTTCGGGCTTTCCTCCTCTGGTAGATTATCTGGGACTGGCTCCTTTCGATATTATCGGAGATACTCTGAGAGGCACTCAGGGAATCATGATGGATATGTACCGCTGCCCGGACAAACTTCTGGCGGCTCTGGATGTGCTCACCAATCTTCAAATCAAAAACGTTATTGAGCGGGCCAACCGGACAAAAGGACTGGTCGTCACTTTCCCGTTGCATAAAGGCGCCGACGGCTGGATGTCACAAAAGCAATTCGAGAAATTCTACTGGCCTTCACTTAAAAAGACCATTGATGCCTTTATTGCCGAAGGTCTGATTGTCAATTTGTTCGCAGAAGGCAGCTACAATTCACGTCTTGATTCCGTCAATGATTTTCCGAAAGGTGCCATACACTGGTGGTTCGACAAGACCGATATCATAAAAGCCAAACAAATGTTGGGCGATAAATGCAGTATTTCAGGCAATGTTCCTTCCTCAGTGCTTATGAAAGGTACTCCTGACGAGGTCAAGGCATACTGCCGCAATCTGATCGAAGCCTGCGGCAAAGGCGGCGGTTATATTCTTTCCGAAGGCGCCGCCGAAGTAGAAGCCAAAATCGAAAATCTGCAGGCTATGGCCGTAGCGGCTAAAGAATACGGAGTATATAAACGCTAGCTAAATAACTGGTTGTGAGAAAAGCAATACAGTTCGAATGAGTGAAGATACCCTTACAGGGAGTTAATACAGGTTGGTAGGTACACCCGATAACTAAACTAAGAGGTTGACAATGATAAATTTCATAATACGCAGACTGCTACAATCAGTGATTGTACTCCTTTTAGTAACCATCGTGATTTTCTTTGCGATGCGTTTACTGCCGGGTGACCCAATCCGCATGTACATCACCACTTCTGATGCTCAGACCTATACAGAGGAGCAGATTGAAAAAATCCGCCATGATTTGGGTCTGGATCGTCCACTGGTAGTGCAATACGTTGACTGGCTGGGCGGAGTATTTCAGGGTGATCTGGGTTATTCCATCTTACAGCGTGAACCGGTTACCAAAGAAATCTTCCGCCGCATACCCATCACATTTCACCTGGGTATTGTAGCTTTCCTGCTGGGCATTATAATTGGCATTCCCATGGGTGTTATCACCGCCATACGCCGCGGCAAAATTACAGACACAATTGTGACTGTGTTCGCCTATATCGGTATTGCGATACCAGTTTTCTGGCTAGGTCTGATAGGCATCTACTTCTTCGGACTCTATCTTAAGTGGCTGCCCGTTATGGGATACGTCTCTCCGTTCGATGACTTCTGGTTAAGTACTAAATCAATCATCATGCCGGTAATCTGTTTATGTTTCTTTAATGTGGCAGCTACAGCAAGGCAGACCCGCTCAAGCATGCTGGAAGTGATGAGGCAGGACTATATCCGTACCGCCTGGTCCAAAGGCCTTACAGAGAAGACCATCGTCTTGAGACACGCTCTCAAAAACGGATTGATCCCGATTATTACCCTGACCGGTATGGGAATTCCCATGATCATAGGCGGTTCAGTTCTGGTAGAGCAAGTATTCAACATCCCCGGCATAGGCATGCTGGTTACCAACGCCGTCTTCAACCAGGACTATCCGTATGTACAGGGTATTATTTTTATCATTGCTATAGTAGTTCTTTTATCAAATTTGCTTGTTGAACTATGCTATGCCTGGATTGACCCCAGAATTCGTTACGATTAGGGAGAAATCAAGTGGAAGATATAAAACAGACAACAGAACTTGCACCTCATATCAGTGAATTCCACCGTTTTAGAAGGGTTTTCTTTAGCCGTGGCATAGTGATTTTCGGGTTGGTGGTTATTGTCTTGTGTATTCTGGTCGCCATCTTCGCTCCTGTCCTAGCGCCATACGACCCCTATACTCCGGATTTTACCGCTACACTGCAACAACCCAGCGCAGCTCACTGGCTGGGAACCGATGCGTTAGGGAGAGACACCCTAAGCCGCATGATATATGGTGCCCGCACGTCTCTATTTGTGGGTTTGGTTGTTGTGGCTATAAGCTCCGTAATAGGGATGGGATTAGGTACAATAGCCGGTTACTTCGGCGGATGGCCTTATATCATAATCATGAGATCCATTGACGTACTTATGAGCTTCCCTATGATACTGCTGGCTATGGTGATCGCCTCCCTGTTGGGAGGGGGCATGAGAAATGTAATCATAGCTCTCAGTATCGCCCTGATTCCCAGTTACGCCCGTCTCATGTGCGGACAAGTAATATCGGTAAAAGAAAATGATTACGTGATTGCGGCCAAATTACTTGGAGCCAATCAAGGGCACATTATCTGGCGGCATATTATATCCAACTGCCTGCCTCCGTTAATCGTGCAAATCACCATGATGCTGGGTTCAACCATTCTGGCTGAAGCTGGCCTGAGCTTCCTGGGGATCGGTATTCCACCTACTACTCCTGCCTGGGGTGGTATGGTTACAGCAGGGAGGGAATATCTGCTTAAGTTACCGGTATTATCACTTGCTCCCGGTCTGGCTATTATGCTGGTAGTGTTCGCCTTTAACATCGTCGGTGACGGTCTCAGAGATGCTCTGGATCCCAGACTGAGAGGACAACTCTAGTTACAAATTAAGCAAAAAAACAACCCCCTTTCAGGGGGTTGTTTTTTATTTGATTTCAGCTTTTACTTTTTATCTTGTTTACTTATATACTCCGTACTGCTTGGAATAATCTATCATGGCCTTCACATTGGCGATATTAGCTTCATCAATTACCGCCCCGTTCATCATGATATACCCGCCGCCGGGTCCGGCCACCTCAATCAGGTGTTTAACATAGACCTCAACCTCTTTGACAGAGGCTATTTTCAGTAATGACATAGGCACATTGCCGGTAATACAGCAGAAATCGCCCAGTATTTGCTTGGCTTTGGCCATATCGGTAGCATCAAACCCCCAGATAACTCTGGCTTGGGGAGACTCTTTAATAATCTCCAGACGTGAGTTATAACTGCCTTCAGCCCAGGGGAAGGGTATACAGCCTTCTTTTACCAGTCCTTCCAGCAATTTCAGCAGAGAAGGCCAGTAATATTTCCGGAATTGGGCTTCAGAAAGGAATCCGTCGGCTCCTTTATGTAAAGGAATAAAAACAACCGGATTGCCGTTCTGACGAGCGGCGGAAACGCCCATCTTAATCCCTATAGGAGTCAAAGCCTCAACCGCTTCCAGAATTTTTTGGGGCTGTCGATAGAGATCCAGCATTATTCCGCGGGTACCGCGCAGGGTATCGCCCAGGATATCAAAAGGGGCTTTAGTGCCGCCGCCAAAGAAGTTGGGAAAACCGGCTGCAGCCATTTCATTATCGAACTCCATCATAACCGTGCCCCACTTAAGCGCCTCGCTGCCCGCTTCCATCAGGGCTTTTTGAGCGGCCTGGACAGGCGGAATGCCATAAGGCAAAATACCAAAACCAGCGAAGCCGCCGTACATCTCCAGTATATTAGTCAGAGGGGTCAGACTGGTAAAGGGCTGTAAAGCACCGAAAGCCCGGGGTAAATAGGTGCGGCGAAAATAGTCCGATGGGTCATCGATCAAGTCAGCATATTCATCGGCCTTCATATATTCCCCTTCCAGGGCCTGATAGGCCGAAGTATGGGGCAGGCCGTGTCCCGCCCAGGCGTACAGTTTATAGTCAAGGATGTCATACATTTTACCAGGCACAGCCATAGCCGCTCCGCCGTGAGCATCAGGCTCATATTCAAAGACATATTTGGTCCAGGCTTGTTTAAGTTTGCCGTAGTCGTACATCACATCGTAAGGGGTCAGGCCTACGTTAAAAGCAGGAAAGAATCCGGTCATGGGGACAACCGGAATCCGGTCAGGCTGCTTTCTGAGCAGGACGGTGTCTATCAGGCGGTCGAAACGCACCTTGTAGGCTTCTTTGGCTCTGTCATCCTTGAACTTCACATTGGGAGGCGCTGACCAGAGTTTGAGCATGGTCTCGAGTTTTTCATCGGTCGTCATTTTTTTCCATTCAATTTGCATACTTCTCCTCTCCAGTAGCCTTAAGGCCGATTTTTAGACTAAACTATCACTGCCGGTGTAATTTTTCATAATATCGCTCCTTACCGGCAGGGCCGACGTTAAAGATATGAGACCTGTGACATCAGTTTTAAAAGTACCTGTGGTATACCGGCTATTACATCCTAATGACATTTTAACATATCTGGCAGAGACACCGGAGAGTGCCATTGCCCCGATCTGTGGGTATTCTGGTAAATTCTTATAATATTTATAATATCTCTATCGACAGGATACACTTGTAAAGTGCCTCATCTCAGGGCTTTATTTCAGGCTGATACTACAATATAATATAGAGGTGACACAACGGCGAAATTAACGGCTCTGCCTGTCTGATAGCGTAATTGGTTATATACCTCTGATTATCGTATATGTTAACAGGTAAGAGTGACCTTTATTTACCGGGCCGGGACAAAAAATATCCCTTCTGCAGAGCCGGTTGCGTACGTTGTTCCGGCTAGCAGAACTTTATATCTGCTTACTAAAAACATCTATATCGGACCTGAATTACGGGGGGAAGTTTTCAAGATCCGTCAGACTTCTGCTGATATTCTTGACAGTATATGGTATAATTTTTTAACATTATAAAGCAACAACGTTTCCGATACTTGGAAAAGTTTTTATCAGTGTAGATATATTTTTTAACGATGCACCGGATGTCTGAAATACAAACTCGAATTTCACGGGGAATTCGATTCATTCGCATCAGCTTCTAAACGGCAGACCTACCAAAAGTGAAACAACATTGATTTCAAATGAACTTTACACAGAAAGGCAGTTCTGTTGTATAAGTATGTCGTTAACGTCTCTCTATTGGCAACCTTTATTGCACGCATCTGACTAGAAATCGACAAGAACAAAAGGAGGAACTTAATGGTCCAGCTTAAAAATGGGGAGCAGGTTTTTACAAACTGTACCACCGGCGGCCCGGTCTTTGTTTATGTAAAAGATGGGAAAATCGTCCGCATGGAACCCTTACAATACCAGCCAGATGACGGTGGTAAATGGGTTATCGAAGCTCGCGGCAAGAAATTCACACCCGGCGATACCGCTCGTCTGGCATCCTACATTATGACTGAAAGGTCAAAAATTTACTCCAAGGAAAGAGCCCTTTATCCTATGCTCAGGGAAGATTGGAGTCCTGAAAACCGCAATCCTCAGAACAGAGGTAAGAGCGGCTACAAGAGAATCTCTTGGGATGAAGCTCTAGACATTCTGGCTTCTGAAACCATTCGCATACAGAAAACCTATGGTCCCGGTGCTGTAATGACTACAGCCTCCTCTCATCACAACTGGGGTAACATTGGCTATCGTCATAGTAGCTACTTCAGATTTATGGGTATTTTGAACGCTACCTACTGCGACCACAACCCGGATAGCTGGGAAGGCTGGCACTGGGGTGCTATGCATGCCTGGGGTTATGCCTGGAGACTGGGTGTGCCCGAACAGTATGATCTGCTGGAAGACGCCCTGAAAAATACCGAACTGATCGTCTTCTGGTCATCCGATCCTGACGGTGAGCCTATGATCTACACTGGTCAGGAATCAACCTCCTGGCGCTTCTGGCTGAAAGAAGTCGGCGTCCAGATGGTCTTCATTGATCCTCATCTGAACTATACCGCCATCACTCATTCCGATAAATGGTTCGCTCCCAGACCCGGTACGGATGCCGCTCTGGCCGTAGCCATCGCCAATGTCTGGCTGAATGAAGGCACTTATGATAAAGATTATATCGCTTCCCGCGCTTATGGCTTCGATAAATGGGTCGATTATGTCATGGGTAAAGAAGACGGCATTCCCAAGACCCCTGAGTGGGCCTCTGAAGAATGCGATATTCCTGCTCGTGAGATCAGAGCTTTCGCCCGTCTGTGGGCCCGCAAGAAAACCATGGTCGCCTGCGGCGGTTTAGGTTCGGCTTTGAGCCGCTCTGCTTATGCAACAGAATGGGCCAGAATGATGGTCTATTTACAGGGTATGCAGGGTATGGGTAAACCCGGTATCGGAATGTGGACCACCAACCAGGGTGCTCCGTTCAATGCTGATTTCTATTTTCCCGGTTATGCCGAAGGCGGTATCTCCGGTGATTCAGCTAACACAGCTGCAACTTATCAACTGGTTTCCCGTGGTATGCACAAAGCTCCGGTAACCTCAATGGTCAATAATCCTCTGGGTCAGCATATCCCCAGATTAAGGATTCCTGAAGCCATTATGAATCCTCCCATCACCTGGAGAGGTAAAGGTTTCAGCGGCAACTCCATTGAAATGCAATTCAAACAGTATAAATATCCCGAAGATGGTTTCTCCAGATGCCATATGTACTGGAGATACGGCGGCGCTTATATCGGCACTATGTGCAATACCAACCGCTATGTTAAAGCTTATCAAGATCCCAGCCTTGAATTCGTAGTTAACCAGAACGTCTATATGGAAGGCGAAACCCTGTTCGCAGATTTGATTCTGCCCGCCTGCACGAATTTCGAAAGATATGATATCGGTGAATGGGCCAACTGTTCCGGTTATATCCCCCATTCCTCCAGCGGTACCAATCGTCGTACCATCGTATTCCAGCAGAAAGCTATCGAACCAAGGGGAGAATCTAAATCAGACTATGAAATCTTCGCCATGATCTCAAAGAGACTTGGTTTCTATGAGAAATATAGCGAAGGCGGCATGACCGAGATGGATTGGATCAAGAGACTGTTCTCTTGCACCGATCTGCCTAAATATATCACCTGGGAAGATTTTGCCAAGAAAGGTTACTTCGTAGTTCCTTTCCCCGAGAATTATAAATCAACTCCGGCTTTGAGATGGTTCGCCGAAGACCGCAAACGCGATACTCCCGACTGGGGCCCCGGCGGCGGCGGCATAGAAGGTCTGCCCGATGCTCAGGGTAACCTGGCCACTCAGTCCGGTAAAATTGAATATGAATCAAACAGTTTGAAACGCTTTGATCCCAATGATGAAGAAAGACCTCCGGTAGCCCATTATATTCCTTCCTGGGAAGGACATCATACTACCGAGCTGTATTCCAAATATCCTTTGCAGATCATTACTCCTCATCCCAGATACAGCTTCCACACCATGTATGACGGCAAAGAGAGCTGGGTAAATGAGATCCCCGAACATCGCGTCAAGAAAGAAGATGGCCATTACTACTGGGTACTGCGTATCAATCCCAAAGATGCTGCCAAACGCGGCATCAAAGAAGGCGATCTGGTTAAAGCCTTTAACGATAGAGGTGCGGTTATCCTGGTTGCGCAGCTGACTGAGAGAGTACGCCCCGGTATCGCCCATTCCTGGGAATCCGCTGCTGTCTATGACCCGATCGGTGAGCCTGGTGAATCTGCTGATAGAGGCGGTTGTATCAACATCCTGACTCCCGACCGCTTTATCTCCAAGAACGCCTGCGGTATGGCTCCTGGCTCCTGCTTAATTGAAGTCGAGAAATGGAGGGAATAGAAAGAATGGCTAAATATGGCATGGTAATCGATATCGAAAAGTGTACAGCTTGCTATTGCTGCTTCACTGCCTGTAAAGATGAGTACTGGGAGAATGATTATCCTCCCTATTCAGCGGCTCAACCCCGCTTTGGTCAAAACTGGATGCATATTATCAAGAACGAACGAGGAGCTTATCCGTGCGTTAAAGTGGCCTACATTTCTATCCCCTGCCAGCACTGTGAAGATGCTCCCTGCATGAAAGCAGCTAAAAACGGCGCTATCACCAGAGGAGCTGACGGCATTGTTTTAATTGACCCGGTTAAAGCCAAAGGTCAAAAACAACTGGTTGACGCCTGTCCCTATCATGCGATCTTCTGGAATGAAGAAAAACAAATTGCTCAGAAATGTACCTTCTGCGCCCATAGACTGGCTGAAGGCAAAGAGCCTCGCTGTGTGCAGATTTGCCCCAGCGGCGCCCTCAAGTTCGGTGATCTGGATGATCCCAATAGCGAAGTATCCAAATTAATGGCGTCCGGTAAAACTGAAGCACTGCACACCGAGTTGAAAACCAGGCCCCGGGTAATGTATATGAACGTGCCCAAGACTTTCCTGGCCGGTGCCGTAGTATACAGTGATAATCAGGAATGCGCCGAGGGAGCAGTCGTTACACTCAACGTCAACGGCTCTGCCAAACAGGCCAAGACCAACGCTTTCGGCGAATTCATGTTCGACGGCTTGAACAAAGGTAAATATGCTATGCAGGTCGAGGCTAAGGGTTATAAACCCTATTCCACCGAGGTAGACCTGACCGATAATCTTTATATCGATGCTGTTAAACTGGCTAAATAATATCCGGTAAATCAGGATACTCAAGGTTTGCTTGACAGTGATATCAGGCTGATATTGCATCAGCCTGATATCACAAATCATTTTTAACAGTCAACCGGTAAGAAGACTCACAAACCGCCGGCCGGCTGTCTGGACTGACTTGACGCTGCATCTTAAAAACAGAATAAAAGACTCAACAGGAACTGCCTCAAATTTATTTACATTTTTTGTCACGGTTCGATTTCATCTGAAAGGCTGATGCCGGATTCCATTAACCGCTTCAGATATTGAGCTAAAATCAATCTCTGAGTCGGCTAGTGCTCATCATTATTACCGGCTCTTTCATGGCATCCGGATTTTCTGCAGTTTTTTCCACATAGGGGTATTTTCCCTCAAAACGCTTATAATGGGTGGTGAACATGGTCGATACGAAATACAACGAACAGGTTTTTACTAATTGTACCAGCGGCGGTCCGGTTCGAGTGTATGTTAAAGAAGGCAAAATCGTCCGCATGGAACCCCTGGAACTTGAACCAGGCGAAGGCCGATGGACTATCGAAGCCAGAGGCCGTAAATTTTCTCCGCCTGATATCGCCAGAATATCTCCTTATACAGTTGCGGAAAGGTCACGGGTATACGGCAGCAATCGTATATTGACTCCGCTTAAAAGAGTTGATTTTAATCCCGGGTCCGACCGTAATGCCGAAAAGCGCGGTTTGTCCGCTTATCAGCCTATCAGCTGGGATGAAGCCATGGATCTGCTCTGCAATGAGATAAAGCGCATTCAGACCAGCTACGGGCCCGGAGCTATTTTAACCACTCCTTCCTCTCATCATAACTGGGGCAATATAGGCTACCGCTTCAGTACTCATTCCCGCTTTATGTCAATACTGGGAGCCGTCATTGCCGAACATAATCCCGATAGCTGGGAAGGCTGGCACTGGGGCTCTATGCATACCTGGGGATTTGCCTGGAGACTCGGCCTCTCCGAACAATATGATTTACTGGAAGATGCCCTTAAAAACAGCGAACTGATTATCTTCTGGTCCAGCGATCCTGAAGCCACCGCCGGCATTTACGGCGGCCAGGAATCGACGTTGCGGCGTTTCTGGTTGAAAGAACTGGGCATTGAAATGATTTTCATAGACCCTTATTTCAACGCCACCGCAGCCAATTTTTCAGATAAATGGCTGGCACCCAGGCCGGGCACCGATGCAGCGCTGGCGGCTGCTATCGCCTATGTCTGGATAAAAGAAGACCTCTATGATAAAGAATATGTGCAAAATCGCACTTACGGTTTTGAAAAATGGCAGGAATATATCCTGGGTGAAAGCGACGGACAGCCCAAGACTGCCGAATGGGCTGAAGACGAAACCGGCCTTCCCGCCCGGCAGATTAAGGCTCTGGCCCGCCTGTGGGCGCGTAAGAAGACCATGCTGGCGGCCGGCGGCGTAGGAGGCTGGGGCGGCGCCTGCCGTGCTGCTTACGGCACAGAATGGTCCAGAATGATGGTACTGCTGGCAGCCATGCAGGGTTTGGGTAAGCCGGGCCGCAATATCTGGTCCACTACTCAGGGGTCTCCTTACAACGCCGGTTTTTATTTCCCCGGCTATACCGAAGGCGGCATCGCCGGCGGCGGTGCCCTGGCAGCCCGCGGTATGGTCAAACAGTCGGTTAAAAATACCCTGAGCGACCCCCAATGCGTCCATCTGCCGCGTATTCTGGTACCCGAGTGTATAATGGCAGGGCCCCAGGAATGGCGAGGCAAAGGCTTTTGCGGAGAACGCACCGAAGCTCAATTTAAGAAATACAAATATCCTGTAGAGGGCTTCTCTGAAGTCAAAATGTTCTGGAGATACGGCGGCTCTTATATCGGAACCATGAACAATACCAACCGCTGGGTCAAGATGTACCGCAGCCCTAATCTGGAATTTGTGGTCAATCAGTCGGTCTATCTGGAAGGTGAAGCTCTGCTGGCCGACCTGGTACTGCCGGCCTGTTCCAATTTCGAAAGATGGGATATCGGTGAATGGGCTGCACCTCAAGGCTACGGTCTGCATAAGGCTTCCGGACTTAATCACCGGATTATCGTTCTGCAGAAAAAATGCATAGAACCGCTGGGCGAATCCAAATCAGACTACGAAATATTTTCCATGGCAGCACGGAGGCTGGGCTTTTACGATAAATACACCCAGGATGGGCTAACCGAAATGGAGTGGGTCAAGCGTATGTTCGATGCCAGCGACCTGCCCAAACACATTGCCTGGCCGGAGTTCAAGAAAAAAGGGTATTTTGTGGTGCCGGTAGACAGCAATTATAAATCTACCCCAGCCCTGCGCTGGTACGCCGAAGGACGCCTCAAAGATACTCCCGATACCGGTCCGGCCGGAGGAGCAATACAGGGCTTGCCGGACAGTGTCGGAACACTGGATACTCAATCCGGGAAGATCGAGTTCGAGTCACAGAGTTTAAAGCGGTTCGCTCCGGACGATGCCGAACGTCCTCCCGTGCCGCATTATATTCCATCCTGGGAGGGCCATCATACACTCGAACTTAAAGCCAGATATCCTTTACAGCTGATTACACCTCATCCCCGCTTCTCCTTCCACACCATGAATGACGGCAAAGGCTGCTGGATGAATGAAGTACCCGAACACAGAATCAAAGGACCGGATGGAAATTATTACTGGGTAATCAGGCTGAACAAGGCAGATGCTAAAAATCGTGGAATAAGCGATAATGACATCGTCAGGGCCTATAACGACAGGGGGTCGGTACTGCTGGCTGCGCAGCTGACTGAGAGGGTACCGCCCGGAGTAACTCATTCCTATGAATCATCTGCAATCTATAGTCCGATAGGCGAACCCGGCGAATCAACCGATAGAGGCGGCTGCATCAATCTCCTTACCCCTCATCGTTTTATATCCCAAAATGCCTGCGGACAGGCGCCCAACTCCTGTTTGATAGAAATTGAAAAATGGATAGCCTGATTCCGGGAGTAAACCGATTTTAAAGTAAACAATAAATTCAGAATGGAGGTTAGAATGACTAATAGATTCAATTTGAACGGCAAAGTTGCCCTGGTAACCGGCGGTCATGGCGGCATCGGTGAAGCCATCGCACTCGGCATGGCAGATGATGGAGCTGACGTTGTCGTCACCAGCCGTAATCTGGAAGCTCTCAAGCAAACCGTTGCCAAAATTCAAGCCAAAGGCCGCAAATCAATGGCCGTCGCCGTAGACGTAACCGACGAAAAACAGGTTCAGGCTATGGCTGATGCCGTTATCAAGGAATTCGGTAAAATTGATATTCTGGTAAACGGTGCCGGTCTGGCTATTCGTGAACCGGCTGACACTTTCCCCATCGATCAGTGGCAAAAAGTCATGGACATCAACGTCCGCGGTACTTTCCTGTGCTGTCAGGCTGTCGGTAGATATATGATCAAACAGAAAAGCGGTAACATCGTTAACCTGTCCTCCGTCAGAGGCCGCTACGGTCTGCCCGCCGGCTATGCCGCTTACTGTCCCAGCAAAGGCGCTGTTGATACCCTGACCCGTACCCTGGCTTGCGAATGGGCCAAGAAAGGTATCAGAGTCAACGCTGTCGCTCCCACCATCGTGGAAACTGATCTGACTAAAGATGCTTTGGCCAATCCTGATTATGCCAAACAGATGAAAGCCCGTATTCCTATGGATCGCTGGGCCTTCCCCGAAGATATCGTCGGCCCCACCATCTTCTTCGCCTCTGATGCTTCCAGCTTCGTCACCGGCCAGATTCTGTATATAGACGGCGGTGTTACGACCTGGTAATCAGTTCCCAATTAAAATAAGTTTTATAAGCAGGCTGAGAACCAGCCGCATAAATACACTGCTAAAGAATGAAAGGGAGAAACCTCTGAGAGGCTTCTCCGGCTGAAGGAGCAAAATGAAAAAAGTTAGTCTGTCAGAGGTCAAGCCCTATGCCGCTTTGAAACACTATGACATGGTAGCCATGAGATTGCAGGGCAAAGAGGAAACCGGAATTCAAAACTTCTGGGTAGGACTCTCCTATTTTCTGCCCGGCGGCGGAGCCGAATGGGCCTATGAAGACAATCCCAAAGAGAAAGTCTATATAGTCCTGGATGGCGAAATCACCGTCAAGAACAAGAGCGAAACTCTCACCCTGGGCCCTATGGACTCACTGTACCTGGAACCCAACGAAGGTCGCGAGATCAAGAATAATACCAATAAAATCGCCACTGTTCTGGTAGTTATCAATAACTAAACGGTAAGTTAAAAACGGATTCATGCAGTAAGCATATATCATCAAAATATATTGTCCGTTCTTCGGAGGTTTATTGTGCCTAAATTATTAGAAGGGGTAAAAGTCATCGCATTTGATCAGGTCGTCGCCTTGCCCGCCACCACTGCTGTGATGGCTGACTGGGGTGCGGAAGTAATTAAAATAGAACCGGTTTGGGGCGACTGGCAGAGAAGCCTGGTTAGTTTTAACCGGACTCCCCTTATCAAAAAAACTGAGAGCGGCGAAATAGAGCTTCATTTTGAGTTTTTGAACCGCAGTAAGAAAAGCGTCTCCCTAAATTTGAAGAATGAAAAAGGACAGCAGGTTCTTAGAAAACTGCTCAAAGACGCCGATGTCTTCATTACCAACTATTCTATCGATGTACTGGAAAAATTTCACCTTACCTATGATGAACTTAAGTCTGAATATCCGGGCCTGATTCATTGTCTGTTAACCGGCTACGGCACCAAAGGTCCTAAAGCCCGTGACCGCGGTTATGATTACGTCGCCGCCTGGTCCTACGGCGGGCTGATGGGATTGGTGACCGCCGACCCCGAACTCCCGCCGGCCATCCAGCGTCCCGGCATGATGGATATGGTCGCCTCTACTCACGCTCTCAGCGGAGTATTGGCCGCACTCTATTACAAACAAAAAACCGGTCACGGCCAGGCGCTCGAACTATCGCTTTATCATTGTGCTACCTGGACTATCGGACTGGATGCCCAGGTCAATCTATTCGGCTATCCGCCCAAAATCTGGGACAGAACCCGCAATCCCAATCCTATGTATAACTCCTACAAAGCGAAAGATAAATGGATGATGATGGTACATCCCAATCAGGACTACTGGGCTCCCTTCTGTAACGCCATCGGCAAACCCGAATGGATCAACGATCCCCGTTATGACACTATGGAAAAGCGGGAAAAGTGCTCGGAAGAGATGATTAAAGAACTGGATGCTCTCTTTGCCACCAAGACCTGGGCCGAATGGGAAAAGAGCTTCATCAAGTATGACCTGATTGTCAGCGCCAATCACAGCATACCGGAAATACTGGAAGATGAGCAGGCTATCGCCAATAATTTCTTCACCGATATTGAGCATCCGGTAACCGGAACAGCCCGCCTGTTGAACAGCCCGATGCAGTTCAGTGAGACACCGGCTGAAATCACCAGCGTGGCCCCGCAACTCGGAGCCAATACCGAAGAGGTGTTAATCGAGGCCGGCTATAGCTGGGAAGAATTAGCCGAGCTCAAAGACGCCAAAGTCATACCTTAACCCTTTAAATTCAAACTGAAAAACCTGAAAGGCTATCCCACACTCTATTAAGTATGGGATAGCAGCTATCAGGTTTTACGGTTTTATGTTATCTTTAAAATACAGTCAGGGAAAAATTATGGAAAAGAAATTAAGCGGTAAGGTTGCCCTGGTGACCGGATCCTCCCGGGGATTAGGCAAAGCAATTGCGCTTGAACTGGCCTCAGCCGGAGCCAGCATTGCGGTAAACTATCTCTCCCG
>DAOUFH010000014.1:0-2439 GCA_034429955.1 Dehalococcoidales bacterium | reverse complement strand
TGATTATGCTGGAATGCCGCGATATGGACGAGTTTTACGCCCTGACTGAGCGACTGGATAAACTTTGCACCGCCAACGGCGCTCCCGATGTCTTCAGCCCCGGCAGTGAGAGTGCCAAACGCCGCCTGCTGGAATTCAGAGAGCAGTTCTATCCCACCATGCAGCACTGCAACATGCTCGATCTGGCCGATGTGGTAGTGCCGCGCAGCCGCATCGCCGATTTCGTAGAAGAGGTACAGTCCATCAGCCGCCGCTACGGCATCGATGTCATCGCCTACGGTCACGCCGGCGACGGCAATGTCCACCTGCATCCCATTGGTGCAGCCGATATCGAGCCTGCCAGGGTACATAATCTGCTCAAAGATATCTATCAGGCCGGAGCGGCACTGGGTGGGACCATTTCGGGTGAACACGGCATCGGGGCCGATAAAAAGGACTATCTGCCGCTGGTATTTCCGGCACACCAGCTGGAATTGATGAGAAAAATCAAGCAGGCTTTCGACCCACTGGGCATCATGAACCCCGGTAAGGTGCTTTAATCAGCTTATAGCGGGCAGATTGATAGATTGATAGACTATTAGCTGATAGACTGTCAGCTTTTAGACCGGGCGGGCGGGTTTGAAACCCGCCCCTACGACCGACTCTCTCGCCTTTCCCTTTAGCAAAGGGAAGATAAAGAAAGGATTTGGCCATCTCGTCATAACCGACGACATTCAGACAGTCGGCGCGCTTATCAGAATCCCTCTAACTCTCCCATTTCTAAAAGGGAGAGATTTTACCCTCAAAACTGAAAGCTGACGGCTGACAGCTTATTGAGTCATTGGTATTATTTTATTCCTCCTACCCTCTTGACCGTAATGCCTTATACTGCTACACTTCAAACTACACTATTATGTAAATATACTCAGATAGTGAGGTATAAAAATGAAAATAGTAACTGTCAGCCAGATGCAAAAAGCTGAACGAGATTGCTCTCAATATGATATATCCCTCAGTCAACTGATGGACAATGCCGGTAAAACAGTAGCCCAGGAAGTCAAGAAAATCCTGGGGGAATTGCCGGACAGCAACCTGCTGATACTGGCCGGCCCCGGTAATAACGGAGGCGACGGACTGGTAGCCGCCCGTTATCTTTACGACTGGGGCATCGGCAGGGTAAAAATTTTATTGTGCGGCAAGCGAATGTCCAACGATCCGGTATTCGTGGAAGTCCTCAAACGGGGCATTCATCATCGCGACCTGGAAAATGATTATAATCTGAGCAAGTTCAATGAATGGCTCTCGGAAGCCGATGCGGTACTGGATGCTTTCTTCGGCACCGGTAAAAGCCGCGCTCTGGGCGGCATATACACCGATGTGCTGAAGGGTATCAAAGAGGCCCGCCGGCAGAGGGACGACCTGACTTTGATTGCACTGGACCTGCCCTCCGGCACAAATGCCGATACCGGTGAGGTCGATCTCTCTACACCGAATTTCGACTATACTATTACCCTGGGTTTTCCCAAGGTCGGGCTGTATAATTTACCGGCCGCTGAAAAAGCCGGTAAAATCATTATCACCGATATCGGAATTCCCCCTCAACTGGCGGAAGGCGTCGAGACTGAACTGATGACCGACGACAGGGTGGCTGATTTTCTGCCCGCCCGTCCGGCGATTTCGCATAAAGGCACCTTCGGCCGGGTCCTGGCTGTCACCGGTTCCATCAACTATCCCGGAGCAGCCTGTCTATCCTGTCATGCCAGCCTCAGGGCCGGCGCCGGTTTAACTACCCTGGCCTGCGCCCAGAGCTTGCTGCCGATCGTGGCTGCCAGACTGGCAGAAGTGACCTATCTTCCGCTGCCGGAATTCGCTCATGGTATTATGTCAACTGATTCACTCAAAATACTGCGCTCCGCCATCCCCCAGTATTCGGTGATCCTGGCCGGCTGCGGGGTCGGTCAAAGCCAGTCGGTCAAGGAGACTTTAAAAGGCCTGCTGCTGGACAGCCCCTTCAAACTGCCGCCGGTAATACTGGATGCTGACGGCATCAATATTCTGGCCGAGCATAGCGACTGGCCGGAAAAATTTAAGAATCCGGCTGTCTTTACCCCCCATGCCGCTGAAATGTCGCGGCTGCTGGGTAAAACGGTGACGGAAATCCAGAACAACCGCCAGAGCATCGCCCGTGAAGCTGCCGCAAGCTGGAATAAAGTCATCGTTTTAAAAGGCGCCTACACTGTTATCGCAGATCCGGACGGACGAGTGCTTATCAGTCCCTTCGCCAATGCCGCACTGGCCTCTGCCGGGACCGGAGATGTGCTGGCCGGTACCATTGCCGGACTGGCCGCCCAGGGTCTGACGTTATTCGAAGCAGCCGCCTGCGGAGTTTACCTGCACGGTCTGGCCGCTGAAATGGCGACCGAGGAGTTGGGCAACGCCGGAATGATGGCTGGAGACCTA
>DAOUFH010000013.1:0-2633 GCA_034429955.1 Dehalococcoidales bacterium | reverse complement strand
CACGGCAGAACCTTTAACCTCAGCCAGGCAGATTAAAGATGAGCTGATGTACCAGCTCTGTCACAGCGTACAATGGCAAAAATCGGTCGAGTACATGTTGCAACAAGGTACCGGCAAGTTTATTGAAATAGGGTCTGGCAACGTTTTAAGCGGACTGATTAAACGCATCGATAAAACAGTAGCGTTATTGAACATCGGCAACCTGAACGAACTGGAAAACCTGGCGGCTTAACCGTAATATAAAATAAGCTGGAGAAGACCCGAAATGGATTTAAAAGGTAAGATAGCTCTGGTTACCGGAAGCGGCAGAGGCATCGGTAAGGCCATAGCTCACAAGCTGGCTCAAAACGGAGCCGTCGCAGTTATCAATGATATTTCAGACTCGGCAGAACAGACAGCGGCGGAATTTCGCAATGAAGGACTGCAAAGTACCTTTATAAAAGCCGACATCAGTTCGTCCGCCGAAGCCAACCGTCTGCTTGATAAAATTGCAGCCGACCTGGGCCGCATCGATATTCTGGTCAACAATGCCGGCATAACCAGGGACGCTCTGGCTATGCGCATGTCGGACGAAGACTGGGACGCCGTACTCAATGTTAACCTTAAGAGCGTTTTTTACTGCACCCGGGCGGCGCTCAAATACATGGTGAAACAGCGCTACGGAAAAATAGTCAACATCAGCAGTATTACAGGCATCATAGGCAACCCTGGTCAGGTCAATTATGCAGCAGCTAAAGCCGGCATCATCGGCATAACCCGCACTGTAGCTAAAGAAATGGCCTCACGCCAAATCACGGTCAATGCTATTTGTCCCGGATTTATAGAAACCGATATGACGGCCAAACTGGCAGACAACCTCAAAGAAGAAGCTAAAAAACGCATACCCTGCGGCACCTTCGGCAGCCCTCAGGATGTGGCTGAGGCAGTGGCTTTTTTCGCCTCGGATGCCTCCAGATACATCACCGGTCAGTATCTGGCTGTGGACGGCGGGATGATTGCGGGATGGTAATATTTAACTAAAGTATTATGCTATATTTATTAAATAGTGACCGCCGACACTCCCAATGTTATAATAGGCGTTAGGTGTTTAAAATATGAAAGGCGCCAGGCATAAAGCTCGAGAAGTTGCTCTTCAGGTTTTGTATGAAGCTGATGCAGTCAATCACAAACCTGAAGATTCATTGAATCATATACTAGCACGGATAGAACTTTCAGAAGATGTGGCAACATTTTCCCGCGAACTCATCGACGGAGTTATCTTGAATAAGTCCCAGCTTGACCAGAATATCCGTGATTTTGCCCCTGCCTGGCCGCTTGACCAGATATCTATAATAGACAGGAACATCCTGCGTCTGGCAATATTCGAAATATTGCATGATAAACAAATACCGGTCAAGGTTGCTATTAATGAGGCTGTGGAACTGGCCAAAACCTACGGTAGTAATAACTCTTCACGTTTTGTGAACGGAGTACTGGGGTCGGTAAGCAACCTGGTAACCAATAATAAGACATAAACGGAGGTATCATCTTATATGGCATCTGCAACCTATGAAAAGTTAAAAAAGATCATTGTGGATCAACTGGGTGTTCAAGATTCAGAAGTCGTCCCCACCGCCAAATTTGCCGAAGACCTGGGAGCGGATTCACTCGACCTGGTCGAACTTATTATGGCCATTGAAGAAGGCTTCACCACTCCCGAAAAGAAAGTGGAAATTCCTGATACTGATGCTGAAAAAATATTGACTGTACAGGATGCGGTTGACTATTTAAAGAAATTCGGCATCGCCGATGCTTAATAATGGCTGTCAAAGCGGTCTTTTTTGACTGGTTTAACACACTGTCCGGTTATGAGACATCCCGCGAACAGTTATATCAGCAAGCTTTCGCACAGCAAGGGATGGAACTCGATATCAGAACGATTTACAGGGGTGTTCAAAGGGGCGACCGCTATTATTTTTCGCAAAGCGCCCCGCCTCTGAAAAACACTGATAGTCTGGAGGATAAAACAGCCTATTATAGCCGCTATCCCCAGTTTATCTGCGACGAAGCTGCTATCGAGTTGTCGTCCGAACAACAGATGACAGTGCTAAAAGAGGTGCTTTCCCGGTTCAGTGCCAGGCTGCGTTTATATCCTGACAGCCTATCTACGGTTGAAATATTGAAGAACAGAGGGCTTATAACCGGCGTAATCACCAATGCCGATTCAAGGGCGGTTAAAATGATAGCCGACTCCGCAGTCGGCAGCCTGATGGATATCGTGGTCACCTCGGAAGAAGCCAAAGCCGAAAAACCGGAGGTTGCAATCTTCCGGAAAGCTCTGACCAGTACCGGTATCCGGTCTGAAGAGTCTATCTTTTGTGGCGACCAGTATCATAATGATATTGTAGGGGCCAATAACACCGGAATGAAAGCTGTACTGATAGACCGTTTCAATGTACTGGAAGATGGGCCGGACTATATCAGAATTAAAAACCTGGAAGAAATCCTTCCACTGTTATAGTCAGCCTTCTAAGAAAACTAAAAAGCCCGGCAGGTTATCTGCCGGGCTTTTGGTTATTTATCTATCAGGCGCCGCAGGCGACAGGCTCCAGATTACACTTGGCAATTACTTTACGGAAATGGTAGCCATAAAC
>DAOUFH010000012.1:0-13700 GCA_034429955.1 Dehalococcoidales bacterium | reverse complement strand
CGGTGAAGTCCTTTCCAACATGGTAATAGCCCAGAAAGGCGATATCTATATCGCTCCCGAACAGAGATTTATGGACAGCGCCAAAAAACAGGGAGCTATCGATAACGACGTAGTTCCTACCAGTCTGGCTTATATGATACCTGTGCTGGGGGTACAAAAAGGGAATCCGCAGAATATACAAACCCTGGCGGACCTGGCCAAATCCGGTATCCGGATAGTAATTGGAAATGCTGAAACCACAGCACTGGGTGATATCGTACCCGTGATGCTGCAAAAAGCCGGTCTTTACGATGAAGTAAAACCGAATATTGTAACCACTGTTCCTCAGGTAAATGCCATTATTACCTCTTTGAAAATGAACCAGGTGGATGTCGGTGTTATCTGGCATTACTTTGGAACTGTTGCTGCCAATGATATAGATATTGTCTGGATTAACAGTGAATATGTCACTGCTATAGGGGAGATACAGGCGGTAGTTACCAACTACAGTCAGGAATCAGCCACTGCAAAGGCTTTTATTGATTTACTGACTGCTCAGGAAGGTAAAGATATCTTCCAGAAAAACGGCTATATAGTAGATCGTCAGGAAGCTGACGGCTACTGGTCATCCAACTAATAGGAGACGGGATATCGCGACTAAAGTACAGGTGGTTTCAGTTTTATGACAACCCTGCTAAAAGGTACAAAAGGTAAAAGTGGAGATAGAGTATTTCAGGCGACCACAATCAGCGCTCTGGCCGTATTAACGCTGTTCTTTGTCGCGATTATTGTATCTCTACTTACTTATACCGATTGGAGTGACATCCTGGTAGCCATCTGTTCTCGCGAAATTATATTTGCGGTAGGACTGAGTCTTGGCACAGCCACAGTTTCAACTTTAATCGCCATAACTGTGGCTGTGCCGGTAGCTTACGCCATATCCAAGAACAATTTTTTCGGGAAAAATCTGGTTGATAGTCTCCTGGATTTACCCATTGTTATTTCTCCTATCGCTATCGGCGCTGCACTGCTGGTATTTTTCAGCACTCCGCTGGGTTCGGCTATCAATAATAACGTCATTAATTTTGTCTTTGCCATGCCGGGAATTATACTGGCCCAGTTTACAGTCGTCAGCGCACTGGCTATACGACTGCTCAAATCAACTTTCGACAGCATAGATCTACGTTACGAACAGGTCGGCAGAACACTGGGCTGCAGCAAACCGGAAGCCTTTTTCAGAATTATTATGCCTTTAGCCAGAAATGGGCTCATTGCAGCAGGGATTTTAACCTGGGCCAGAGCTGTAGGTGAATTCGGGGCTTCAGTCACCCTGGCCGGCGCCATGGCCATGAAGACGGAAACTTTGCCCATAGCGATTTCACTCAATCTGGCCAATGCCGAAATCGAAAAAGCCATCGCTATTATTCTAATACTGATAATCATTGCTATTGCTGCTTTATTGACCATCAGGAAAGTCACCGGCAAAAGGATGGCTTTGTAACTGTAATAATAATTGAAAGGAGAATAACGTTAGACATGGATGTATATGGCGAACTCAGCCAACGTTTCCTGAAGCTTATCAGGGACAATCACCTGGAATCCGAGGAGGTGGTAGTTAAGGCCAGAACTTTAACTACTGAAGAGGCTATCGGAAATCCGGAAGATAAAGACTATCCCTTGATTACAGGTCGGGAAAGGATCATGCAGGCTGAGGTTAAAAATAGTGCCGGGCATGCTTTTACGGATATGTTCGGTAACTATGCGGGAAAACTGATTGATATTGCACAAATGGAATTGAAAAACAATTTCCGCCGGGCGATTTTCATATCCAGCCTCAATGCTACAATGCGGCATCTGGGTCTGATCGACAAAACTGTACACTGTAAAGACGAAGATCCCAAAATATGTGCCCCTGAATTGGCTAACTATATCAAAAACAAATATGGGCGGCCTAAAATAGCCATGGTCGGTCTGCAACCGCGTATGGTAGAAGCACTGGTCAAGCACTTTGAACTAAAACTGACTGATATGGACGAGACCAATATCAATACCCCAAAATTTGGCGTTACCGTGCAAAGTCCGTCTAAAGCCGCCGAACATCTGGACTGGTGCGACCTTATTGTTGCGACCGGCAGTACCATAGTGAACGGCACTATTAATGAGTTTTTAACCGGCAGACCGGTCATATTTTACGGAGTTACGATATCCGGGGCCGCTAAATTGATGGGTTGGGATAATTTTTGCTACTGCGGACGATAATACGAGAATCAGCGGCAAACTGGTAAAAATATAAAATGATTGAAATCAATAATCTTTCTATACGCATGGGAGGTTTTGCCCTCAAAGATGTGAATCTATCTATCCGGGATAAAGAATACCTGGTTATTCTGGGCCCGACCGGAGCTGGTAAAACTGTTCTCATGGAATGTCTGGCCGGCTTGCATAAACTCAAACAAGGCAGTATTCGCATAGATAATGCCGATGTTACAAATCTGGCCCCTGAAGAGCGGCAGATAGGCTATGTCCCGCAGGATTATGTTTTATTTCCTTTTCTGAATGTGCAGGAAAACATTCTTTTCGGACTGAAAAGGGGTAAATATGACAGGCTGGATATCCAAAAGCGGCTGATGACTTTAACCGGGCTTCTGGGAATTAAACACCTTCTGCAAAGGGACCCTCGTACTCTGAGCGGCGGAGAGAAACAAAGAGTAGCTCTGGCGCGCGCACTGGCAACAGCCCCCCGCATATTACTAATGGATGAACCGTTCAGTGCTCTGGATGTTCAGACTTCCGGTTATCTGCGGATGGAACTGCGGCATATCCATCAGGAGCTTGGAGTAACCACCGTTCATATCACTCATAATCAAATAGAAGCTGAAGAGATGGCGGACCGTGTGGCCGTCATGATATCCGGGAGCATCGCTCAGGTGGGTAAATCTCAGGATATTTTCTTTTATCCCGAAAACGAAACTGTTTCCAACTTTATAGGTACCTCCAATATCCTGGAATGCCATTCTTGCCGGCAATTGGTCCCCGGTCTGATGGAGGTATTTTGTGAAAACTTGAGAATTGTGCTGCCTCATGATGCCGGCAATATTGAAAAAATCGCCATTTCCCCGCGGGATATTTATATTTCAGATGTACTCCCCTCCGGACCTTCGGTCAACCGTTATAAAGGCTGGATTAAAGACATAAATTATGAATCTACCACAGCCAGGATTAATGTGGATATCGGAGATGTACATCTTAAAGCTGAAATGCCCAGCGAATTGGCCAGAGAAATGAGTCTGGCTCCCTCAAGTGAAGTCTACTTGATACTGAAATTAAGAAGGCTCAAGGTATTGGGAAACAAAGAGAACCTTAATTCCAATCATTACAGCTGGTATTTTCAGGAAATAGTCTAATAAAACCTGCTCGGCTAGATTTTTTATGAGATAATTGCTTTAATGCAATTTACTTTTCAACTAATTGCAAGGAGCTACCGTAGAATTATGAAGAATACCATCAGTGCCATAATTATTGAATATCTAAAGCCTGTTGCAGAGGGACTACAAGCCAGTGAGGTCAGAATAGGACTGGGCTATACCAGTGTGCGTCTGAGCAACGGCCGGGTCGGACTGGCCTGGACGGCAGAGAGTGTCTCCGGCAGTTGTACCCATCAGCCTAAAGCGGGTACACTGGGAGGTAGTTCTGCACTGGAATTACTGGAAATGCTGTCTGCGGAAAAGAACCCGTTATTCCGCTCGGTCGGCTTGGCCACCGCTAATGCCTTGACGGCAGGCTTGCCCCATCCTGAATCAAGGCAGGAAGACGTACTTGACCTGGTTAATGTGAAGGCTGAAGACAAAGTGGTGATGGTGGGTTATTTCGGTCCGCTGATTCCGCTTTTAAGAATGACCGGCTGCCGTCTGGATATCCTGGAATTAAGGAGCGATAAGCCGGGAACTTTGACGCCGCAAGAAGGTAAAGAAGCCCTGTCGTCGTGCAGTGTAGCCATTATCACATCGACCAGCATTATTACCGGTACTCTGGATGAATTACTGGCAGGACTGGGCAAACCCAGAGCGGTGATAACGCTGGGACCTTCATCCATTATGTTGCCGCCGGTCTTCCAAGACTCTCCGGTTACCCATATCGCCGGGGCCTGGGTACGCAACCCGGCTGCAGTTGAGAAAATAGTATCTGAGGGCGGCGGCACCATGTTGCTAAAAAAATATATGGACTTCGAGACAATCTGCCTTTAAGATGCATACCATAAACCTGTCGTCTAAGGTTTCCCCTCTTTGAAAATGAGTACCTGGCACTCCACTCAGAAAATGAAAGTGGTAGGGCCACAGTCAATCGGACGGACAACTATCTCCGGTCAAAATCAGAACGCTGTATTTAACATAATATATTGCTATTTGATTAAATTACAAGATCTAATATAACCCTCCGCTCTTGCATGTTGTGATTCCGGGTGTTAGGATTATTTAACTAAAACCAGCCGAAAAGACAATCCAAGGAGGGTCAGGATGGAAAATACCCCTAAATATGACTACCTTTTAGAACTGGTCAAAAACAGGCGTACAATCCGTCAGTTTAAGTCAGACCCTGTCCCTGATGAATATATCACCAAAATCATAGAAGTGGCACGCTGGGCTCCCTCGGGATTTCATACTCAGCCCTGGGAATTCGTAGTCATTAAGGACCCGGCTGTCAAAAACAGGGTTGCCGAGGCCCTCACAGATAAAGCTCCTCCCATCCAGGACCCGGCCAAACAAAAAATACAGAGAAAAAGCTTCAGAGATGCACCGGTCTTTATACTGGCTCTCTGTGATTGGCGAGCACGAGCTGGGCTACCTGTAAGTGCTCCGGAAATCACACCTCATGTAATTAATCTTTATACCTCCAGTATGGCTAACGTATTCTTATATATGCATCTGGCTGCCAATGCTCTGGGTTTGGCCTCGCAGTGGTATACTGCCACCTCCCGTCCGGGGGCAGAAGAAGCTATCAGAGAAATTATCGGTTTTCCCAAAGAATTAACTATTTATGATATGCTGGTGCTAGGTTATCCGGCCGTATTGCCCGGTCCTAAAATCGTCAGGGATACCCACGCCATGCTCCATTTTGATGCCTGCGGCGTACAGGACTTCAGAACGGCTGAACAAGTAGCCGAATATGCCGCTCTAACCAGAGCCTGGTGCCTGTCAGAGCATTAATTGACTCTTTATGATCTTAAAGGGGGACAGCCAGAAGCTGTCCCTTTTTTTATAGCTGCAAATATCGATTTTAAAGGCGGAGAAGCTTATTACGTTTTAGATTAACGTGTAAGATTTTTATACCCTGTCTGCTCATGCGATATGATTATTTCAGATATATAAAATTATCCGCTTGTCATAATTCAACCAAATATTGTAACAGGAAGATCAATGAATATCGGCAGGAACGAAACATGTCCGTGCGGGAGCGGGTCGAAATATAAGAAATGCTGCGACGTCAAGATCCGACCGGTGGGATACAACGAGAACGAAATCAATTTCTTCAAATTAAACAAGTGGCTGGCCTATAAAGGAAAGGTCGGTCGGGAAAGAGCGTCTTTTTGTAACGAATATATCCGGAATAAAAACCTCGTATTTGAAACTATTACGGCTAGGCAGCAGGAAGCTGCACAAACTAACGGAGAAACCGTATCCTGCCGTCCCGGCTGTGTTTATTGCTGTTATCACTACGTTACGGCTACTCTGGATGAAATAGAAGCCATAGTTTATTATCTTTATCGCAATGAAAATGCACTCAACGGGTTTCTGGCTGCCTACCGTAGTTGGAAAACCAAAATAGAAACAAATAAAACCCTGCTGCGTGATATCTCCAAAGCTTATAATGATCACCTGCATGACCGCGATTCAGCAGAGAAACAGGAGCTTTTCCAAACCCTGGCCAATCAATATAATACGCTGGATATCCCCTGTCCTTTTTTAAGCGAAAACCGGTGCTTAATCTATCCTGTCCGTCCCTGGGTCTGTGCCGGTTATTTCGCAGTCACTCCCAATGATTGGTGCAGGCCGGACAGCCCGCATAAAGCCCGCACCCTGTCTATCAGTAATTTCAAAGATATGCGTAAAATAGTCCATTACCGCAATTCCAGAGGCTTGTGGATGAATATGCCTAAAGCGGTCTTTGCCGTATTACAAGGCGGTATCTATACACTGGCTAAAATTCCCGGAATGGAAACTCTGGAAAGAGAAACTCTGGATGACCCTGAAGTAAAAGAGTTACTGGCAAGGTTAAGATAAAGCGTCGTCATTGCTTTCGTCGGCGGGATATGTATAATTAGTAAACAAAGGTTAAATTTTTTATAAAGCCTGAATTTCACATTGAAAAGGAGAGTTGAATGACTGATAGAGGAATTTTCGACCTGACCGGAAAGACCGTCCTGGTTACCGGCGGAAGCCGCGGTATCGGACGCTCCTTCGCAGAAGCTGTCGCTGCTTTCGGAGCCAATGTCGCTATCTCAGCCCGCGATCAGGGCAAAATCGATGAAACACTGGATATACTGGCCAAATATAAGGTTCAGACTCTGGGCATATCCGCCGATATGACCAAAGAATCAGATATACAGCGCATGATAGATGAAACCCTGAAAAAATTCGGACGCATAGACGTTTTGTTTAACAATGCCGGTATTGCCAGACCGCAGCGTCCGATACACGAGGAAAATACCGCTGATTTCGATATTATCATCAGCACCAATTTGAGAGGGCCCTTCCTGGTTTTAAAATATGTTCTGCCGGTCATGATGAAGCAGAATAAAGGGTCGATTATCAACGTCTCTTCTACCGCCGGTATCAGGGCTGAAGATCCTGAGATAGCTCCGGTTGCCTATTGCGCCGCCAAAGCCGGCATTAATGTGATGACTCAGGTGGCTGCTATTGAATATGCCAAATACAATATCAAAGTAAATTGCATCGCTCCCGGCATGCATAATTCCGAACTTGGACACGATAATCCCCGGCTGGAAGCAACCGACCCACAACTGGCGGCGGCTATGGAGGAAAAAATACGCAAAACAACCGAAGATATCCCCATGAACCGTTTTGCGGAAACCGATGAACTGGCCGGTCTGGCCGTACTTCTGGCTTCGGATGCTTCAAGCTTTATCACCGGCCAGATTATGGTGCAGGACGGCGGACGTTCAGTCAAGCATTAGCTCTATTCACGTTTCACTCAAAAGGCCTCACAATTGTGAGGCCTTTTATTTTATCGCCCCTAATCAAGTATTTTTCTATTATTATAATGAAAAAAGGAGGACTATATTTATCAATAAAAAAGAGGAGGTCGGACATGGTAAGAGAAACACAAAAAGCGGATAGCGGATTAACCGTATGGCAGCCTTTTAGAGAGATGGCAGAGATGGGGCGCAACTTCGAAAATTTCTTCGGCAGGTCTTTTTTACCGGGAACCTGGAAACAGTTACTTAGTGAAGATATGGCCTGGGCTCCGGCAATCGATGTCAGTGAGAAAGACGATAAATTCCTGGTCAAGGTTGAATTACCCGGTGTGAAAGAAGAAGACATCAATGTTTCGGTTTCCGGCAATACACTGACTATAGAGGGTGAAAAGAAGTCGGAATCTGAAACCAAAAAGAAAGGCTATTACTATTCCGAAGCATCCTACGGCAGTTTTTCCCGCTCTATGACTGTACCTTCGTCAGTAGACCTTAACAAAATCGATGCCAATTATGATAAAGGAGTGCTGGAAATAACTCTCCCCAAACTGGTAGAAGTCAAGCCCCAAAAAATATCCGTGGCGGCCAAAAAGAAGTCCGCAGAAAGCACGGCTAAAAAATCATCCGCAGTAACAGGTAAAAAAGCGGCTGCTACAACCAGAAAGAAAGCGGCTCCGGCAGAAACCAAATAGCTGATCTGTAATTATAAAGGTGCTGGGAAACAGTCTGTTACTCAGCACCTTTATTATAATTATAAGATGATTTCAAAAGCGTTTTATCGGAATGTTTGCTCAAAACACTGTCAGAATACGGAAGTTATATCAATCTGAACGGCTCCGCCAGGCCTGCTGTATTCTTGAAATGGCAATCCCGGATGCAGCGATCTATCGTTTCAACTCTACCGCCAGTTTCACGGCATACTCTTTGGTGCGTTCGATTTCACCCTCAATAAGCGGACCTTTCCAATCATTTACTTGTGCTTTCAAAACCGGCAATAGCAGGTTCATTTCCTTTTCTTTAAGTTTTTCTGCGATCTTTTCAGCGGCGCTGCCTTGCTGTTTTTCGATATTCTCGGGATTTTCAGTGTCGAAAGCGGCGAAAGGTTTGTTCCTCCATTCCGCATTTTTCAATTTGCCCAGAAATCCTTTAAGCGTAAAGCTCATAGTACCAAACTTGGTGGGAGAACCGATAACCAGAAAATCGTAGTCCCCGGCACTCAGCTTTTTGACATCTTTGACATAAGCAACGACCGTTTCTATTTTAGACTCTTGCAATGTATCGGAAATAGCTTCAGCAACCGCACGGGTGTTACCATGTGAAGTGTCATAAATAATCAGTCCTTTCATATTTCCGCTACCCCCTTTTCAGTTTAACTATGAATTGTTTATCAATCTGATTTCCGCTATAAACAGGATATGACACCCGCCACTTTAGTTCACCCCGCAAACGGATAGATATTCAACTGAACTTTATTAGAGTATTCGGCCTGGTCTAACAGACAGGAATGAATTAAAAATTATGCAGAGAACTGGCAAGAAGAACGTCCGGTGAAAGTTTTGTGCGATACGCAGAATTTTAAATGAGGTTGGGTCTGATTATCTGATCGGCCTGATAAAAATTCACTCAGCCAGGTCTTTATGCGATAGAGCTTCTTTGTTGCATTATTTCGTTAAGTTTGATATCCGGATGTCGATAATAATAGCCTTGATGCGCAATACCGCCCTCAATAGCCCTGGTAGGGCACCAGTTGTAACAGGCCAGGCAATTCTCACAAGCATGCTGCCAGACCGGTTTACCATCGCTTAATTTTATATTGTTGACCGGGCATACTCTGGAACAGGTCCCGCAACCGGTACATTTATCATTTACACTGAAGCTGGTGTCATTAAGGAGGATCAATTCGTCCGTATCCAGTTGGGGGGAGGCATTCGACAGCTTGATGAATGACTGCCTGTAGCTGGGTTTCATCCTGTGTACGATATAATCAGTCGGTATAAATAACGGAGCCAACCAGAAATGTTTAAAAAACTCTCCCTTTTTCCGTTTATTAGTATTTTCAACAACCTTTGAGAGCTGTCTAGTCTTCCAGGTCTTAAGCAGGATATCATGCCTTTCCCACCATTTGTAAAAGGAGTTTTGGGGCATATGCACCCGGTAGGTTGCCGCAATTTTCCCGCCCCTGCTTTGAATGATCGGACGTAATAATTTTAACGAGTAACCGGTAGAACCGCCGAATGTGCTGAGCACAAATATGTATTTATTTTCTATATCAGTCAGTTTTTCGGCAAAACGTTTTATGATGAGAGGCAGTTCACCGTAGTAAACCGGAAACACCAGCCCGATTACTTCCGAGTCCGGCCTTATAATCTCGTATTTCTCCATTGAAGCAATTGAGATAAGGTTTCCTCCCAGACGCTCCGCTATATCCCTCGCTACACACAGAGAATTACCGGTTCCTGAAAAATAATATATACATGCACTCATATTTTAATTATAGCAATCTCAATCGGTGTTTAACACCCTTGCAGCAACATCAATGGCCCTGTACCACCTCATCCAACCGGCAGAGATAATAAGTACGGTTTGGGCTGCTGCATCGGCACCACCGTCCGATATCAGTCTGTCACCTGTGAATTTCTCCAACCGCGAGTTCATCGCTTTATTATTTACAAGCTTCCTTGATTTTAGGGCTTGTTATCAGGCAATAGAAAGTATATCATACACCCTGTAATAATCCTTACAAAGATGTCTGAATAGCTAAAAACGAGGTGAATCGGCGATGAAAATAGAAATTATCGATACGACTTCTGAGAATGTCAGGCAGTACGGGCTATGCGGATACAAGGACATCAAGAAAGCCGGCTATCCTGAAAAGCTGGACTGGCTGAAGGGACGCTTTAAAGAAGGGCTGAAAATAAAGACCCTCTATTCCGAAAGCGACGGCACCCAGGGCATGATCGAATATATCCCCGGCGAATATTGCTGGAGACCGGTTGAAGCGAGCGGATATCTGTTCATTCATTGTATCTTCTGCGGGTTTAAAAGCAGTTATAAGGGTCAGGGTTACGGCACGCTGCTCCTGAATGAATGTATCAATGACGCCAAACAGGGTAATTATCGCGGGGTAGCTGTAGTGACCCGCAAGGGGCCTTTCATGGCAGGCAATGAATTATTCTTCAAAAACGGGTTTGAATCGATAGAAAAAACTCCTCCGGACTTCGAACTGCTGGTCAAAAAATTCAATACACAGGCGGCGTCGCCGAAATTCAAAGGCAAGCCAGCAGCACAACCAGATAAATATGCGCAGGGATTGACCATCATAAGAGCCGACCAGTGCCCTTATACTGTAAAAAACGTCAGCGATATAAGCCAGATTGCGAAAAAAACTTTTGGGCTGAAACCGAATGTTATCAATCTGAATAATTGTGAGGAAGCCCGGGATAATCCCTGTCCGTTCGGGACTTTCGGCCTCATCTTCAAGGGTAAGGTGATTGCGCACCATCCCATCAGCGGCACCCGCTTCGCCAATATTATGAACAAAGAAATGAAGCGATAAGAGGATTCTATTTTCAGTATGAGCCTAAGTATAGCGGGCTACACTCATTCAAGCAAGCGGGTTGGCGTGCTAAAATAAAGATATGAACGCTCTGTATGACGTCCCGGATAGCTTGAATTGGCCGACACTGGTGCCTTCCTGGATCATTCAGGACCTGATAGTTATTTTACTGACGGTATTTACCGTAATCTTTATCCTCAAAAAAGAAGAGCGGCCGATTCCGATATTGCTGGAGATGGTTTGTTTTGTCTTTCTCTACGCCGCTATATACGAAAATCTGGCCGGTGTGATGGGCTGGTATGCCTTCGGCCATTCGATTGTGATGGTTTTTGGTGTGCCCATCACTGTGCCGCTGATTGAAATACTGTTCGTTTATACCGGTATCAGATTCAGCCGCGCCCTGAAAATCCCTACCTGGACGATACCGCTGCTGGTCGGTATGTTCGGTGTCCTGGCCGATTTGACGCTCGACCCCCTGGCGCTCAGTCAGACGGCCGTTGACGGCGGCAGTGAAATCGGTCGTTGGACCTGGTATATCGGGGCGAACGACGTCAATGTGTTCGGCGTGCCGATTTACAATTTTACGGGCTGGCTATTGCTCTGCGGTTATGCGGCGGTGTTTATACTATTGGGCCGCTATTGGTACAAGAAGAGCGGTTATAAAACCTGGGTCAGCTATGCCTATCCGCCGCTTATGATGCTGGCGGCCTTGCTGGTCATGGTTTCACCTCTTTCGGCTTTCCTGCTCTGGCTGGGACCGTTTTTTGCCAAAGGCGGCTGGACGGAGTACCTGATGCTGGGGTTGGGGTTCCTAGCCTTATTACTCGTAATACTGATCTGGCGCGGGCGTATGTGCAGGAAACTCACGTTGAAGGATGACTACGTCATAGTGCTGGTATTCGGTCTGTTCTATTTGTCCAATATGATATTCAGCCTGATCGGTCAACAATGGCAGATTTTACTATTCAGCCTGCCCTTTATAATTATCCATGCGGCAATCTTTGCAGCCGGTTTCCTGAGAAAAACCGTTGACCGGGAGACCACATGAAAAACGTGTTATATACCACAGGTATCGGCGTCCCTCATCAGACTTTTGAAGATGAGTTTTTAACGCACCGGGGAGTCAGTGAATGGTGGTATTCGACCGGCTACTTCAGTGACGAAACTAATGAGATGTTTTCGTTCCAATATACGCTGGCCCATATCAAAATCTTCGGTATCAGGTTCCATATGATGCTGACCGCCATCACGGATATCCAGACCGGCAAGCACTATTACGGACAGCAGATCGCGCTATTGGGGAAGAATGTCGTTACCAATCTCAAAGAAACCACTTTCAGCGATGTCGCAAGCATCAAATATGCCGGGAACAGCCAGAGCAGCCTGGGCGATATGCAACTCACCATAAAGGGCAAGGAATACCAGTTAAGCCTGTCGATGCAGGCCCAAAAATCCCCGGTCTGGCATTGTGAAGACGGCAAACTTCGCATGGGCATTCCAGACGACCCCAGGCAAATTACCTATTATTTTTCTTTTACCAACCTGAAAGCGGAAGGCACGCTGGTTCTGGAGGGTAAAAAACACCAGGTCAAAGGTAAGACATGGTTTGACAAACAGGGCGGCACATATCAGTTGACCAAACCGCAGACCAATTGGGAATGGTTCTCTTTCAGGTTTTGTGATGAGGAAGAAATAATGCTGTTCGCTTTCCCGCAAACCGGCTATCGGGATGGCACGTATATTAAAAAGTCCGGCCAATACGCACGGTTGAATAATTACACTATCGAACCGCTGGGTTTTATTACCGAACCGGCTACCAAATACCAGTTTTCATACGGCTGGCAGGTTAAAATGCCAAGCGTCAAGGAAGAAGAATATTTAATCAAACCCAAGACAGACGGCCAGTTCAATGTATTTTTCTATGAACTGCTGGCCGATATCGTCAACCGGAACGGCGAAGTTGCAGGTTATTGTTTTGTGGAGCTGTTGCCCGGCGCCAGGAATAAAAAACTCAACAGTCTGCTGGCCTTTAAGAAAAAGTCTTAAAAGCCAGTAAATCTGTATCTGATATCAAAAAACCGGTCTGCGTACGATCATTTCAGCGTGCGTAGCTGACCGGAGGCTCAAGGGTCCGCTGCGCTACAAAAATCGTCGTAGCCTGCCTGAACAAAGTATCCGACCGGCGGCTGTATCTAATAGCCGCCGGTCAAGACTGATTAAAGCGGGCATTACAGAATAACTGTAATGCCCGCTGCTGTTATAAATTATAAAACAGTCCCGCTTATTTTACAGCAAGGTCGAAACGGTCAAGGTTCATCACTTTATTCCAGGCTGCTACAAAATCCTGCAAGAACTTCTCCTCTGAATCCTTACAGGCGTAGACTTCAGCTACAGCCCGCAACTGGGAATTCGAACCGAAGATGAGATCAACGCGAGTACCGGTCCACTTCAGTTCACCCGTTTTACGGTCACGCCCCTCGAATACATCTTTATCCTGGGAGATCGGAGTCCAGACGGTTCTCATATCAAGCAGATTCACGAAGAACTCATTGGTCAGCGCTCCGGGATTTTGGGTAAAGACGCCGTGTTTAGACTGTCCGAAGTTAATATTCAGGACTCTTAAACCACCGATGAGAACCGTCATCTCAGGTGCAGTCAAGGTCAATAGTTGTGCCCGGTCTACCAGCAAGGCCTCAGACGGTGTAGAAAATTTGGTCTTAAGGTAGTTACGGAATCCATCAGCTACCGGCTCCAGTACGTCGAAGGATGAAACATCAGTCTGTTCCTGCGAGGCGTCCATACGTCCCGGTGTGAAAGGAACCGTCACAGCATGACCGGCCTTTTTGGCGGCCTGCTCGATGCCGGCACAGCCGGCCAGCACTATCAGATCGGCCAGGGATATCTTTTTGCCACCGGATTGCGCGTTGTTGAAGGCGCTCTGGATACCTTCCAGGG
>DAOUFH010000011.1:0-4651 GCA_034429955.1 Dehalococcoidales bacterium | reverse complement strand
AGGTTCACTGAAGGTGATCGTAAAGCAAACCGGGAGAGAGGTGGTAGGGTCATTCTGGCAGGAAGCTTGTTCAATAGTGACTGAAGGACCTGTGGTATCAAGATAATAATGGATCTTGACCTTAATGGAATCCAAATACATTGTATAGGCTTGATGTGGTTTAAAGCTAACTCTGAAATTAGAATTAGATAATTCAGAGTATTGCCAGTTGCGTCCCCAGGTATCGGTGCTGGAACCGATAGTAAAGGTCTGTAATGAGGTTGTTGTATCGAAATATTGAGTACTGGTATAAGTAGTGCCTCCATCCCAGGAAAGAGCGACCCATGCGCGGCTGGAATATTGTTGTGAATAAGCAGTTAGAGCAACCTCGATACCGTTAATGATAGCTCCTGCGGGCAAAGTATCCATGATATTGAAATCTTTATAATATGAGTAATATTGTGTTCCGGCATAGGCAGCAGCATAGAGACCATCTGAAACGTAGGCGTTCTGGGGGGTGGAAAGGGTAGTCTGACTATCAAAACCGGTAGGATTATACCATATATCTTGCAGCGTACAAAAAATATTATCGCTGCTATAGAAAGTCGAATTATCTTCATATATTACCTTAGCTCTATAGTGATATAGAGTATTTAACGCTAACCCGGTTAATATTTCGGAAAAACTGCCTACTGAATTTAATGATTGAATGTCCGTTGTATTACCGTATGAAGATGTTAAACCATATTCAAATGTGACATCGGCGCTGCTAGACCCCTTCATGTCTATGAGAAACCCGGATATTTTTACAGAATCAGTAGTTATATCAGTAGCTTGCCCAATAGCAATTGGATAAGGATTTTGCACCTGGAGTAATTGCCCCAGTGCATCAAATACATACGAAGTCCGAATACCCTTGTCATTGATTGTAGTTGTTTTCCATGCTTCAGAGTAATCATTATGAACTTTAGTACCATCAACATTAATCTGCGTTATTACCCTATTTAAGCCATCATAAATAAAGGAGGTAGATTTCCAATCAGGAAGAGGCACTACATAGCCTGATGGAATAAAATTACAATCATGCGCAATGTATTGTTTATCTACCATTCCACAATTATTATACGTGGTTGTTTGAGAAATAAGGGTGTGTCCAGTATCTCCATTTGTTTGAATTTGGATGATTCTGCCTAAACCATCAAAAAATTCCTTTTGCCAATAAAAACTATCAGCATCTAACCAGGTAACTGTTTTAATACATTGTTTGGATAAGATACCCCAATCTTTATATTCATACTGGATATCAGGATTCTCGCCTAATGGTTTATCAATGGAGATCAAACGCCCAAATACATCATACGAACTGGTTGTTGTCTGTCCATTAATATCAATCATTGTTAAGATGTTCTGAGTGCCTGGCTGATACGTGTAATGCTCAGATATACCTGTAACAGAATAAGTGATTGTAACCGGATATGTATTGTAGATAGTATCAAAAGTCCGGTAGGTGACATTACCATTGGGGTCTTTTTCACTAATTTTATTTCCATAGCTATCATAGGTATATAAATAATTTAAAGAATTAACATTATCAGTACTTTTCTCAAGGCAAGTAAGATTGCCTCGAATCGGTGTTGTTGTATAAGGTGGATATTGTTGGAAATATTGGGTATCATAGTAATAAATGGTTTCACTTTTTAGATTGGGGTACCCTAAATCTTCGGTAACTATTGAAGAATAAGTTCTTTCACGAGCCGGCTTATTTAAGATGTTAGTTATAGTATTAGGAGAGAATACTCTCCATATTGTGGTATCATCAGCTGTTGTTGATATATCGCCATCATTATATTCAGTGACAATATTGCCGTAAGGATCATACTCATAACGGACGCGCGCTGTTTTGTATCCGGTAAGTTGATCTCCTGTAACCTGGTCTACCCGGGTTAAGTGAATATAGTCGATTGCTGAACCTCCACAAGTCCAGTCATTAGTGGTTTCATTTAGCAGTTTGCCGGTATTATCATACCAACTGGTTTTATATTCTTTACCCGTTAATTTTTCTGCATCCTTGCCATTTATTGCACCTGTTGTGTAAAACCGGTGTTTGATATAGTTTCCTGTAGCTTCAATTTCATTAACTTCATTCCATCCCCGAAACTCTTGGTCCCAACCGGTTCCATAATAGACTGGATTGCCGCTGTAAGTGTAATTATATATCTCGTTACTACCGATGCCGCTGTCAATTGTTTTTGTGGTAACTGCCTGACGTGTCCAAAGGTTGAAAGAAGTATTGGTAGGAATCTGGGTATATTCAAATCGCACACTTCCACCGTATCCACTATGCACTGTATCAAGAAACGGCCATGAAAGAGACGCTGGATTACCAGGATTACCAACGTATTGGCCAGCACTGGTTTGTCTAAATATTTGCTTATCTGTGTACGTAAAGTTTATGGACGGTAAGCTGGATAAGCCGTCAGAGCCAATCTGAGTTATTGAAGATAATGTATGCTTTCCTGCATAGTAAATGCCTCCATAATCCGATGATAGTACCCTGTCAGTTGTGGTATAGGCAAAATTATATTTACTAATAAGATTTCCGCTAACTTTTATTTCAATCGAATCCAATTGACGGTTTTCCATGATTTTAGGGATAGGGTTAGAGCCAGATGTTAGCGGATTATCTCTTCTAATTGGGCCATAAGTACCATTTGAATAATAACTTGAAATGAAATGAATTTCGACAAGATTATGATTGTATCGAAGATACTCAGGATACGCAGAACGAACTGAGTTGTTCCAAATATCTCTAATATATGACATAGTGGCCGAGTTTTCATTCGTGTCATGCCAATAACTCAAATCCCAGCGGTAATATATATTTGAATCGTAGTATTGTTGTGAGTCAGTTGTACCCCCGAATCTATAAAAATTCCCACTCCGATCATATACATTCCAGGTGTTAACATCTCTGGTGATTTTAAAATATTCTTCTGGATTTGTATGGAAATTGATACCATCGGAAGAAACCAGTTTATATGATGCACCATCGATTTCAAGAAAATATTCATCTGTAGAAGTATTGAGGCTGATTTTACCTAAACTCAGAGTCCAGCCGGTACCTACCCACGATCCGACATCTCTTTTGTTTTTCATCTCATCGACGGTACCGCTGTTATAGGTCAGTTCAATGGACGGCTGGAAGCCGCCCGGTCCGGGCGGCAGTTCAATGGGATAGCTGAACATGGCGGCGCCTGAAATCAGGGAGACCTGGGCGGCCATCACTCTGCCGGGACCGCTGGTGAGCGGATTGGCATTTTCACCGAACTGGGTAAAATGGTCGGTGGTGGCG
The DNA here is from genome assembly GCA_034429955.1 of Dehalococcoidales bacterium. Classification (GTDB taxonomy): domain Bacteria; phylum Chloroflexota; class Dehalococcoidia; order Dehalococcoidales; family UBA3254; genus DATIKD01. The sequence continues at coordinate 1,320 of DAOUFH010000011.1, read as the reverse complement.
GTCAGAGTCAGGGTATTTTGATCGAACCGGCTGTCGGGCAGGGGGACCCAGCTGGCTGATTTTTCGTCCAGATAATATAGGCAGAGAGAGTCCAGATCCAGACCGGCTAATTCTTCTTCAGTATGCCGGATGGTGATTTCCAGTCCCTTTTGGAAGCTGGTGACGGGGGCTTTTGAGGCACTTGCGCTGGCGGTCAGTTCAAAGCGGGTGAGCATCCGGCTTTCCTGAGCCAGATCGTCAGGCCAGTCGACCAGTTCGATATCGGTTGCACTATCAACAGCTTTTACCGGCACTCTCAAGGCAATCTTACCGTTATTGGATTTGATTTCAGTTTCCTGATCGGGATCGGCCTGGCCGCTGACTTTATTAGTCTCCTGGAAACTGTTGTCAAAAGAGCGGGGTTCTAGATCTTCCGGAGTGAGAGATGGCAAGGGTGTTTCTTCCGGTTCTGCAGGAGATATATCAATCGCTTGTTCGGAATTTGACGGCAGGGTTGTAAACTGATAGGTTGCTCCGGCCGCCTGACCTCCGCTGGAGGCTGCCCGGGCGCGATAAGAGTATTCTGTAGCGGCTTTTAAGTCGGCAATTTTAATACTGTATTCGCCGGCGGCGCTCATTTCAACATAGTCGGAGGCGCTGTTGAGGGAATCGCCCTGGCCGTATTCGAAGTCCAGATAAACACGAATAGCAGAGCCCATATCGCTCATCTGGCCGTGCAGCAAGACACTGTTAGAGGTTATTTCCAGGGGTTCGGGCAGGGTTTCGACCACCGGAGGTATCCCGTCCGGTTCCACCTCGACGTCCGGCAATTGCGACTGCGGCGGTGCGGCCGCTTCTGTTGGTTCTGACTCCTGGTAAATTCCCTGAGCCAGTAATTCATGGGGTACCAGGGTAACGACCAGCAAAAAGGCCAGGAAAATACTGAAAAGACCGGATAACCAGGGATTCCGCAGAGCGCCTGCCAACTGTTGCATCGAAGTCCTCCTTACTGCTATCTGAAAGCTGAAAAGATGCGAGATTATACCAAAATATTCAGAGTGGCAATCATCCGAAAAAGATAGCTATTGTAACTATAGACTTGATAAATCGGAATTATTTACATCTAGCAGACTGGTGAAGGAAATGAACCGGATGGAAAAATATAATATTCAATACAATAAAATATATTTGAAATTATATTAACATGCTTAAGACGGTATTTGTCAATAGTGGAATATAATGGGTGACGTAAAATTAATTGTGTAAAATAGTTGACGAATAAAAAATAGGGCGTATCCTTCTAAAGAGACCAATCAATAAAAGGAGCAACGCCCTATGCAC
>DAOUFH010000010.1:0-12753 GCA_034429955.1 Dehalococcoidales bacterium | reverse complement strand
GCCCCACCGCTGATTTAGTCAGAACCGCCAGGCCTTCGATATATTCCTGTGCCAGAGCTAACTCATCCAAGGATAGCCGTAAATCATCTCATAAAAAACGGCCTGAACCCCCAAAATCAATGGGTGCAAGCGCTCATTGGGTTGCCCACTTATGCCACGGATATCCGATCAGGCTACCGCGGATACTCAAAACCATTCAGCTGGAGCAGGCAATTAGAGGGCCCCTGAAGCAGAAGGTGCACGGTATCGCCAACTTGTGAACTGGGCTTGATATACAGCCCGCTGAATTATCGAATTTGAAAAGCTGGCCTTAAAATTTTAATATTTAGTCTAAACTGTAACCTTTTCTCGGATTTTCCCCACTAATATATAAAGCATAAGCGGTGCAAGGGCGTGAAAGAAAAATCGGATATAGAGCTGGTTACACTGGCGCGCAGCGGCGATAAGCCTGCTTTCGGAGAGTTGGTCTGGCGGTACCAGTTGCTGGCCCTCAGTATAGCTATAAAACTGGTCGGCAATGAAGATAGCGCCCGTGACCTGGTGCAGGAAGCCTTGCTCCAGGCCTGGCTTTTACTGGACAAGCTGAAAAGTCCGGGCCGGTTTAAAAATTGGCTGTGCGGGATAGTCGTCAACCTGGGCCGGAGCTATATCCGTGACAGGAAGACCAACTTGTTATCTTGGGAAGCCTTAACGGGCGGGCAACAATTCGCCTCTTGCCGGTATACGGAAGATATAAGCAGTCCGGCTGAAAGCGCTGAAGAGCATGAATTCCAAAATGCCCTGCTTGGTGCGGTGAAAGCACTTCCGTCAGGTGAACGTGCAGCCATTTTGGCTTTTTATTATGAGCAGTTGAGCCTGCAGGAGATAGCCGCAATCAGCGGTATTCCGGCCGGAACCTTGAAAGTGCGTTTATGCAGAGCCCGCAAAAAGTTGAAAGCCAGGCTGCTTTCACAATACTCAGAAATATTACCTTACAGCCAAAGGAGGAAAATGATGGTTAAGGTGACAATTGCTGATGTAGTCAAAAAGGAATTCAAAGACGAAGAGGGTCGTTCTTATACGGACTATGTGGTGGTGCTGAATGAAGCAACAGGTAGCCGGGCAGTACCTGTCTGGATCGGGCCTTTCGAGGGGCAAGCGATCGCGATGGGACTCACTGGGCGGCAATTACCGCGTCCGCTAACTTATAACTTTTTCGCCGCTTTATTGTCTGCTGTTAACGCTAAAGTCGAGCAGGTCAGAATCGAAGCGTTGAAGGGCGACACTTTTTATGCCGTGGTGCGGGTGAGTTGCGGTAAGTTAATCCAGGAAATCGATGCTCGCCCCAGCGATGCTCTGGCCCTGGCTTTACGTACCGCCAGTCCCATATTCATGTCCGAAGAGGTCTTGCAGCAGGCCGGTATCGATACAGAAAAGAAAGTCAACTCAGAACCCGGTTGCGTCAAGGATATCATCAAGGAAATTGAAAGCCTGCAAAGTAAAAGCCGGGCCGCGGGGCTTAAACTCTCCCAAGCAGAGGTTAAGAAGCGCAATCGGGAGATAGTCCAGGCTGTCCTGGGAGGCTGATAATAACAAGTTTGCGGGGGAATCATAAGTATCCGGAAAAATTGAAGAATTAAGCAATAAAGCCTTCGCCCTCAAAATATATGTGAGCTGCGTTCGTTTTTAGTCACTGGCATGTTCTAATGAATTTCGGACTTTCCGTGTGGCTGCTGCTTTCTTACCGGCGTTTCGATGTTTACGTGTCAATGCGGCTTTCTTTGCTGCATCCTTCATTCTTTTTCCCCAATCTGCTTTTTTAGGGTTATCCCGCATAGCCACGATCATTTCGGTTGAAATCAAGTCAATATCATGCATTTTATGGCATGTGGGACAAAGGACAACAAGATTTGTTAAGTCGTTATTATTACGGTTGCCGTCAATATGCGCTACTTCCAATATCTCTGCGATACCGAATCCACAATGAACACAAAGATTGCCGTATTTTTTTAAAGCTGCTTGCCGATAATTTACTTTGCTTTCCATAAATTGCTTGACCTCACTTTCTTCATTGAAAATGTCCTGTATATTTCTCGTCGGTGTCCTACCATGCACAACGGTAACAATCTGTGCATTATCGTCTATGATATAAATTATCCGGTAGTCACCTTGACTTATCCGCCGCAAGCCGGTGGTTTTGATCTCTAGTCCCGGGTGTCCGCGCCAGGCTTTGTATGGCTTCAATAACAGCCTTAAAGTCCTATTCCGGGAGTTTGGCCAGCGCTCCCTGTGCCTGGCGTCTTAACTCAATTCGATACACTAATCAGCTTTCCTGGAACTCAGGTAGTCCTCTAAAGACAGAGTCACTTCAGCACTCGCCAAATATACCAGGCCTTCGGCAGCGTCGCTTTCATCTTCCAGCCTGGCTATTATAGTCTCGGTTAGCCAGTCCCGCAGGTTTTTCCCTTTAAAGCGGCAAAAGCCTTCACCCGATTACGCAGTTCAGGCTCTATATCAAGGTAGTATTTGGTCTTTTTTACTGTCTCAAGCCTACTATAAATCACCATCTATCCCCTGTATGTTGTAAGTATGGTTACCTGGATTAATGATGTCAATCGCTGATTTAGTTCAGATAGATTATTAGGTGTAGAATACAGGCAGATAAAATATCAGCCAATACTATCCTGTTATGTATATTAATAAAGAACTGCTATGAAAAAGGCGAATATCAAATCTAAAGTATTCCAGGTGGTCAGGACCGGCATTATTTTTAAACTGCAATCTGAACCGGAAGGCGGTTATACTATAAGCGTACCCTCTTTGCCGGGCTGTATTTCGTACGGAGCTACTTTTGAAGAAGCCATAGAGATGATTAAGGACGCTATGGCAGGGTGGTTGGAAGTTGCCAGGCAGGCAGGTATACCTATTCCGGAACAATTTGAATCTCTGTGACTTTGACGAACTTATTAAGCTGCTATCATAAATAGAAATTTTTAGATTCTAAGTACATAAAGATACAGGGAACAAGGGCTTTTAAGCGCTCTGCCGGGCTAAAGGAAGCCTATTCTCCTGCGCCTATCTCTACGAAAACTTCACCGATGGCATTGACGGTCCGGTCGATATCCGCCTCGCTGTGAGCGGAGGAGATGAAGGTTGACTCGAACTGGGAGGGCGGCCAGTAAATGCCGCGTTCCAACAGGCCGTGGAAGAATCGGGCGAAAAGCGCTGAATCGCAGCGGCCGGCTGAAGTATAGTCCCGGACTTCATTTTGACAGAAAAAGACCGTTAAAAGAGAGCCCAGACGAGTCAGCTGAAGCTTTACTCCGCTTGTCGTGGCGGCTTTCCGGATACCCTCTGCCAGCCGGCTGGTGCGTTTATCCAGCAGGTCGTAGAAGTCCGGCCGGGTCAGCTCTTTGAGGGTAGCCAGGCCGGCGGCCATAGCCAGCGGATTACCGGAAAGGGTGCCGGCCTGGTAGACCGGGCCCGCAGGAGCGATCATCTGCATTATATCGCGGCGGCCGCCGTAGGCCCCCACCGGCAACCCCCCGCCGATGATTTTACCCAGACAGGTCAGGTCCGGCTGGATCTTGAACAGGGACTGGGCGCCACCCCAGGCTACTCTGAAACCGCAGATAACCTCATCAAAGATCAGGAGAGCGCCGTAATGCCGGGTCAGTTCACGCAGCCCGGCCAGAAAACCGGGTACCGCTAAAACCAGTCCCATATTGGCGGCGGCCGGTTCCACGATAACGGCCGCGATTTCCTGCGGGTAACGTTCAAATAAGGCCGCAGCCGCTTCCAGGTTATTATATGGGGCAGATAGTGTCAGAGCCGTGTAATCCGCCGGTACTCCGGGTGAAGCCGGCAGTCCGAGAGTGGCCAGTCCGGAGCCGCTTTTTACCAGCAGCCCGTCCGCATGCCCATGATAACAGCCCTCAAACTTGAGGATTTTGTTTCTGCCGGTATAAGCCCGTGCTGCTCGCAGGGCGGACATGACCGCTTCGGTACCGGAATTGACGAAACGCAGCATTTCCAGAGAGGGCATGGCATCGCAGATCATTTCCGCCAGCTCGATTTCCCTGAGATGCGGGGCGCCGTAGCTGGTGCCGTTCCGGGCGGCTTTACCGACCGCCTCGACAACGGATGGTGCGGCATGGCCCAGGATTAAAGGTCCCCAGGAACAGACATAATCAATAAATTCATTGCCGTCGACATCATACAGCCGGGAGCCGCCGGCGCGGTCGATGAATATAGGACAGCCTCCCACTGCTTTAAAAGACCTGACCGGGCTGTTTACCCCTCCCGGCAGGCACTGGCAGGCCCGGTGATAATAGGTTTCGGATAGTGTATAATTCTTCAATCAGACATTCTCCTTGAGCCAGGCAGCCGCTTCAGCGGCATGGTAGCTGATGATGATATCCGCTCCGGCCCGTTTGATGGCGGTCAGGGTCTCCATGACCGCCCGTTTTTCATCCAGCCAGCCCCGTTGTACAGCCGCTTTCAACATGGCGTATTCACCGCTGACGTTATAAGCGGCCAGGGGATGATTGAAATTCTGGCGTACTTTGGAGATGATATCCAGATAGGGCAGGGCCGGTTTGACCATGACGATATCGGCGCCTTCGGCGATATCCTGTTCCACTTCTCTTAAAGCCTCTCTCCAGTTGGGCGGCGGCATTTGATAGGCCCGCCGGTCACCGAAACGGGGGGCACAGTCCGCCGCTTCCCGAAAGGAATCATAAAAAGCCGAGGCGAACTTGGCGGAATAGGCCATGATGGGCAAGGAGCTAAAGCCCTGGGTATCCAGCGTCCGGCGGATAGCCTGGACCCTGCCGTCCATCATATCCGAAGGTGCCACCATGTCGCTGCCGGCCTCGGCATAAGACAGAGCGGTTCTGGACAGTATCTCCAGTGTTTTATCATTATCAACTTCGCTGCCGCTGAGGACCCCGCAATGGCCGTGGTCGGTATATTCACACAGACAGACGTCATTGATTACCACCAGTTGCGGCACGCTGGCCTTTAAGGCTTTAACGGCCTGCTGAACAGCGCCCTGCGGATTATAAGCCTCGGAGCCGAGCGGGTCTTTACGGGAGGGCAGTCCGAAAAGGATAACCGCTCCGATACCCAGTCCTGCGATACGCTCGGCTTCAGCAGGCAGTAAATCGACCGAATAACGGTAGATGCCCGGCATGGAATCGATGGTCTGTTTTTGCCGGTGGCCCTCAACCACGAAGAGCGGAAAAACCAGGTCGGCGGCATCCAGAACGGTCTCCTCAAACAGTTTACGCAGGGCTGCATTGCGGCGCAGCCGTCTCAAACGGGTTATGGGAAAGTTGCTCATAATTTTTCCTCGGAGTATAGATTTTCCAGCGCTGCCACCAGGCCGTTGATATCGGACTGGGCAGCGGTCACGGCCACCGGCAGTCCGGCTTGCTCCGCGGCCCGGGCCGTGATTGGACCGATGCAGGCTATTTTCAATCTGGCAAGCCAACTGAGATCGCCGCCGCAGGCTGCCAGCAGACCGCTGACGGTAGAAGAACTGGTCAGCAAGATGGCGTCGACACGGTTGGTTCGGATCAATTCAACCAGGTAGGGATCAATTTCGCTGCGAGGCACTGTCCGGTAGGCCTGGATTTCCTGTACAACAGCACCCTGTTTTTCCAGCCCCTGGGCCAGTTCTTTGCCGGCCAGGTCTGCGCGGGGCAGTAAAAAGCGCAATTTGTTGATATCAAGATTGCCGAAGGCGGCCAGAAGACCCCGGCCGGTATATCTCTCGGGACAGAGGTCTGCCCGGAGGCCCCTTTCTTTCAGGGCCTCGGCTGTGGCCGGTCCGATCGCTGCGATCCTCAGGCCCGCCAGCGCCCGGGTATCCAGATTGAAATGGGCGAGTCTGGCATAAAACGCTTCCACACCGTTACGGCTGGTAAAAACCAGCCAGTGGTATTGGGCCAGACTGAAGATAGCATCGTCGATGGCGTCGGTCAGTCCCTCTTCAATAGAGATCAGGGGTACTGGGACGGCTAGCGCTCCCCGCTCTTCCAAAAGCCGGCTCAATCTGCCGGACTGCTTCAGCGGACGGGTTATCACTATCCTTTTACCGGCCAGCGGCCGGTTGTCGAACCAGCGCAGTTCCGAATGCAGGTTGACTGTAGCCCCTATCACGATTAAAGCCGGAGGGGTTAAGTCACTTTCTGCGACCGCCCGGACGATATCCGCCAGCGGGGCGATCACATTCTTTTGTTCCGGACGTGTCCCGTTTTGTATTACCGCTGCCGGTGTCTCCGGTGCTTTACCGGCCTGGATGAGCTTTTCAACTATTTCCGGCAGGTTGTTTAAGCCCATCAGGAAGACCAGGGTATCGATGCCTTCTGCCAGACTCTGCCAGGGAATTGAGATATCAGCGGATTCACCGGCCTGGTGGCCGGTTATCACGGCGAAGGAGGCAGCCAGCCCCCGGTGCGTCACCGGGATTCCGGCGTAAGCCGGTCCGGCAATAGCGGAACTGACACCCGGTACCACTTCAAAATCGATAGCGTGTTGTCTGAGAAACAGGGCCTCTTCACCGCCGCGGCCGAATACAAAGGGGTCGCCGCCTTTCAGCCGCACGGTAGTTTTACCTTCCAGAGCTTTGGTCACCAGCAGTTGATTGATCTCCCCCTGTTCGAGAGCATGCTGTCCGGCTGACTTGCCTACAAAGATTTTTTCAGCCTCCGGCGGGCATAGATTGAGCACCCGTTCATCCAGCAAACGGTCGTAAACGACCGTATCGGCCTGTTTTAAACAACGGGCGCCTTTAAGGGTGAGCAAGCCGATATCACCGGGGCCGGCGCCGACTAAAAATACTTTTCCTCTAGCCATTATTCAATCCATTCATAATAAGGTTAGCTGCTCCCAGAGAGAGCATTTTGCGGGCCAGACTCTGTCCGAGTGCCTGCGGTTCCGCGATTGCTCCGGACAGGTGCTCCACGAGTGACTGCTGCCCGTCCGGGGAAGAGACAAAGCCCCGTAAACTGATAGTATCGTCAGCAATGTTCCCCAATGCTCCCAGCGGGGCCCGGCAGCCGCCGCCCAGTGCCTTCAGAAAGGCTCGTTCGGCTGATATACACGTCCAGGTTGCAGGATCGCTCAGACTGCGCAGCCGCTCGTTGAGACTGCGGTCGTCAATGCGGGTTTCCAGTGCGATGGCTCCCTGCCCGGGCGAGGGTACAAAATCAGCGGTCTCCAGGTATTCTTTGATCTGGTCAGCCAGCCCCAATCTTTTTAAGGCGGCCGCAGCGATAATCACTCCGTCGTAAGTATTTAACTGCCACTTGCGCAGCCGGGTCTCGATATTACCGCGCAGACTGCCGGTCCTCAGGTCCGGCCGGCATCTTAATATCTGGGCAGTGCGTCTGAGACTGTCCGTACCGATACAGGCAGAAGCCGGCAGTTCTTTTAACCTGCAGCCGGCTACCAGGGCATCGCGCGGGTCTTCGCGGGGCAGAACAGCGCACAAAGTGAGTCCTGCCGGCATATCGCAGGGTACATCTTTGAGGCTGTGGACCGCCAGGTCTATCCGGTGCTCGCTAAGGGCCTGTTCCAGTTCTTTAACAAAAACGGAGCTGTCCAGATTGACCAGGCTGGTCCGGAGGTCTTTGTCCCCGGTTGTCCGGATTTTCCTGACCTGTATTATAATATCGGGATACATTGCCCGGATGGCCTTAACGGCCATCTCCGTCTGTATCAGAGCCAGACGGCTGGAACGGGTGCCTATTATCAAATTCTGCTGCATCATTAAGTCCAAAAACTTCTTTTAAAATAGCCAGTTGAGCGTTATCCGGGCTGCTTTTAAGGTATTGGATAGGGGCATGTAAAAGTTTGTTCACTATAGCATGCGACATCAGTTCGAGCTGTTGGACATCGGAGACGGCTGTGCCGGAGAGCTTTTTGCTGGTCCGGGACCAGATATCCGCCCGGATGCTTTCAGCCCTGGCTGTCAGGTCTTTAATCAGAGGGGCGGCCAGATAGCCCTTCCACCATTTGTCCAGTTCAGCCATTTCCTCCTGGATGATGGCTTCAACCAGGTGGATTTCAGCCGCTCTGCTCTGCCGGTTTTGCTGGGAGATTTCGGTCAAATCGTCGATATTGTAGAGAGTTACACCGGCCAGCGTGCCCACCGCCGGGTCTACGTTACGGGGTACCGCAATATCGATGATAAACAGCGGCCGGTCCGGCCTCCTGCTCATAACGGATTGGACCCGGGGAATATCCAGAGCCCAGTGAGGCGCTCCCGAACAAGTAATAACAATGTCCGAATAAAACAGCTCTGTAACTACTTTGCGAGAGTCAACCGCTACCGCCTCGAATTCCTCAGCCAGAGCGGCCACCTTGTGCGGGTGTCTGCCCACGATAGCGATACGTTGCACTCCCCGCTCGCGGGCGACTCTGGCGGCCAGTCTGCCGGCTTCTCCCGTACCGATAACCAGCAGGCTGCTGCTCTTAAAATTATTGATAAAGCGGGTGGTCATGGCTACCGCTACCGAACTGACCGAAAGGGCATTGCGGCTGATGCCGGTCTCGCAGCGCACCCGGCGTCCGGTGTGTATAGCCAGCTGAAAAATGCGGCGCAGGAGAGGGTTAACCATACCGGCTTTTTCGGCGGCTTCCAGCGCCTGACCGATCTGTCCCAGTACTTCATATTCTCCTACTACCATTGAATCCAGCCCGGCGGCCACTTTGAAAAGATGAGCGGCTGCCTCAGTCCCGGACAGGCTGTAAAGCGACCGCCTGATTTCAGACTCGCTCAGGCCGGTCTCATGTTTGACATAATTGATCAGCCGGCGATAAGTCTGTTCTGTTTGCTCGTCCGCGCTGTAAACTTCCGTCCGGTTACAGGTGGATAGGATGATGCCGTCCGGACTGATTTTGCCTAACAGGCGCAGACGCGCAGACAGCCGGTCAGTCCGGACGGCTATTTTTTCGCGGACTGCCAGATTGCAGGTCTGCTGGTTTAAACCGATCAGGTTAAAGTCTATCATAATATTGTTTCAGGCACCGTCTGGCATCAATTTAGTGAGAATCAGTTCCTTAGCCTGCTGGAATTTACCTTCTTTAAGCAAGGGCAACAATGAATCGATATCCAGCGCCTCCTGCCATTGTGAGGCTTTTACACTGATTTTTTGCCGGCGTACCTCAGTGCGTACTTCTTCAACTATGTCGATCAAATTGGCGTATTCTTCCCCGAACTCTTTCTCCAGTTTTTGACGGATCCGCCGTGAAAGAGAGGGGCTTCGGCCTCCGGTGGAGATGGCAATCCGCATATCTCCGCGATGAAAGCTGGAGGGCACGATGAAATCCGAGTTAACGGGATTGTCGGTAATGTTAATCAATATACCGGCTGATTTAGCTTCCTCCATGATCTGCTGGTTGATGTTTCGGTCATTGGTGGCGGCGATAACCAGGCGGGCTTTTTTCAGGTCGCCGTTTTGATAATGCCGTTGGAAAACACAGATATTGCCTTGCTGGGCTAATTCCTGTAATTCTAAATTGATAACCGGACTGATCACGTCAACTTCTGCCCCGTATTCCAGCAGGGTTTTAACTTTACGGTGTGCCACCGGTCCGCCGCCTATCACTACGCAACGCATGCCCTGTATATTCAAATACATCGGATAGAACGATAAAGGCGACTTTCTCATCATTGAATATCCTTTAAAATTAGTTCAGCCGGCTGGTGGTCCGGTAGTCCAGACAACTTCGGACGAAACGCGGAGCCAGGGTTTTCAGGCTGCCGAAATGCAGGTGAATATAGGAAGCCATTACGGAATTCCGGCAGTACCCCTCAGCCCGGCCTGCCTTTTCCAGTACGGCATAAGCATTTTGACCCTCTGACTGCTCATCCAGTACCGACCAGTGAAATTCATGGCCGCGGGCTGTCTCACCCTGCCGCATCAGCGGCCCGTTCCGGAGGGCCTCAACAGTGCGATAACCCAGACTGAGACGGTGGTTGTCGATGCGGGTCCGGCAGGGCAGTGCTCCCACCATATCATAGGTCAGGGATTCGAAATTACGGACGCTGGAACCCAGATACATCAGACCGCCGCATTCGGCATAAACCGGCAGACCGTTGTCCGCCAGGTTTTTGATTTGCTGTCTTATTTCACGGTTGGCGGAAAGTTCCGCAGCATAAAGCTCGGGGAAACCTCCCCCGATATAAAGCCCGTCCAGATTCTCCGGTAAGCGGCTGTCAGTCAGGGGGCTGAAAAAAGCCAGTTCAGCTCCCCATTCCTGTAATAAGTCCAGATTGTCCTGGTAATAGAAACTGAAAGCTTTATCACGGGCAAGGCCGATTCTTGCTACGGCTCTTTCAGACTGTGGGGGGAATAGTCCCCGGCAGGGAATCGGCGGCTGGCATTGAGACGCCAGTTTGAGTATGCCGGCCAGGTTGAAATTGGCCGTGCAGTGCCGTGTGAGTGTTTCCAGAAAATTGCGGGTATCCGGGTTCTCTACACTCGGCAGCAAGCCCAGATGCCGCTCGGGCAGAGCCAGAGCGGGGTCTTTGGGTAGATGACCCAAAACGGGGACTCCGGTGTAGTACTCGATAGCTTCCCGGCACAGCTCCAGGTGTTTAGTGCTGCCGATGCCGTTAAGAATGACGCCGCCCAGAGTCAAATTTTTATCGAAGGTCTGATAGCCGTGTACCAGTGCGGCCAGGCTGCGGGCGCCTTTTTTGCAGTCCAATACCAGTATTACAGGAGCACCCAGCAGTTTAGCCAGTTCGGCCGTGCTACCGGAATCAGCGGTGGCCTGGCGTCCGTCGAAAAGTCCCATCACACCCTCTATTACCGCGATTTCTTTATCCCGCATCGCCCGGTAATACAGCTCGATAACCGTCTCAGGAGACAGCATCCAGGTATCCAGGTTACGAGAAACCTGACCGGTAACCAGATTGTGATAGCCGGGATCGATGTAATCCGGGCCGGTTTTAAAAGGCTGGACCTTAAGGCCGCGGCGGCATAAAGCCGACATCAGTCCGGTAGCTACTGTAGTCTTGCCGGAGCCGCTCAAGGTCCCGCCTATCACGATAGCTTGCATAATGCGTATATCCTCAATATTCAATACCGGCCTGGGCTGTCAGGCCTTTTTGCAGGTGGTGTTTAATGGGCTGGATTTCCATCGCACAGTCGCAGAAATCCAGCAATTTCCGGGGAGCGTTACGGCCTGTGATAATGACATGCTTTTCGGGAGAGCGCTCCCTCAACCCTTGCAGCACTTCGGCTATATCCAGCCAGCCGAAAAAAAGCGCCCAGGTCAATTCATCGAGTACCAGTAAATCGTATTCATTACTCCTTAAAAGCGGTTTGATCTGCTGCCATAACTCCATTGCCAGCTGCCGGTTGGTTTGCCGGTTGTCACCCTGCCAGGTAAAACCGGAACCCACCGATTCTATTCTGATGCCCATGCGCTGCAGCGCCAGGGTTTCCCCTCTCTGGTTGTCCGGCCGCTTGATGAACTGAAAGACTGCCGTACGTAAATCATGGCCCCAGGCTCTCATCACCATGCCCAGCGCAGAAGTTGTTTTGCCTTTGCCGTTGCCGGTCAGCACTATCACCAGCCCGCTGGTGTTTTCAGGTCTGCTGCTCTGTATCACTGTTGTGCCTCTGTTAATTCATATTTCTGCCGGTACCCGCGCGGTGTCACCAGCCAATCCAGACAGCGGAAGGTCGTCTTGTTGCCGATAAAGACCGTGGTATTCATATTGACATTAAAATCCAGCATTTCTCCCAGGGTGGTCAGCTGCACTTTTTGTCCTGAACGGAAAGCATTGGTGACCAGTCCGACAGGAGTCTGCCTGTCGCGGCTGGCCAGCAAGATAGCGCGTGCTTGTGCCAGATAGTCCGGCCTTTGAGCACTGCGGGGATTATATAAAACAATAACGAAATCGGCCTCAGCGGCAGCCTGTAAGCGCCGCCGGATGGTATCCCACTCAACCAGGTGGTCGCTCAGACTGATACAGGCGAAATCGCCTGTCAGCGGAGCGCCCAGCAGGGCTGCGCCGGAAGCCAGAGCGGGGATTCCGGGAATGACTTCGATATCTACCTGACGGGTGATCTGTCCGGTCAGCATCTCGCCCAGTAGCCCGGCCATGCCGTAAATGCCGGCATCTCCACTGGAGACCAGAGCTACCCGGCGGCCCTGCCGGGCCAGGGTCAAAGCCTTCTGCATCCGTTCAATTTCCGCTCCCATTCCGGTGGCAATTATTTCTTTCTGTACCAGCAGCGGCCTGATTAAATCGATATAGGTCTTGTATCCGACCACAATTTCACTTTGAGCCAGAGCCTCTTTGGCCTGCAGCGAAAGCAATTGAGGACTGCCGGGGCCGGTACCCACGATGGACAAATGCCCCTTGCGGGCTTTTTTGAGCGGTACGAGGCGGCATCTGGCTACCGCTACGGTAACGCTTTTAGCGAAGATTTCTTTGGTGACTATCAGCCCCTGTCCTGCACTCAGGATGGCCGCCGCTTCGGAAACAGAAGGGACTCCGGCGTATTTTAGAGCGCTGGCAGAAGGCGGGCTGACGGTTTCAACTGCCCGCAACTGTGACCGGTTGAAATAGTCGACCGGTAAATTAGCATGATGGGCAAATTCACTAATCCCCACTTCATTTTGCTTAATGGCGATGGTAGCGATATTTTTAAGGGAGCGCAAACTCAGCCCGTAAACCTCGAAGATACTTTTTACAGCCTCGGCGATAACATATTCGGCCGTTCCCCGGTTACAGCCGATGCCGGC
>DAOUFH010000009.1:0-35668 GCA_034429955.1 Dehalococcoidales bacterium | reverse complement strand
AGTTGCGAAGATCAGAATACACTGGGGACTGCTGCCGGCAAAATACTTAGAAAAATCCATTCGATCAGTGCGCCGGAAAGCCGGCCGGATTGGGAAAATCTAATCCTGACCAAGATAAAGAATAAAACCACCCGGTATCTAAGTTGTGGTTTTAGCGTTCCCCACGAAGATAAATTAAAGTCTTTTATCAAGCATAATTTACGTTATCTTAAATCCAGACCTCAGACTTTGCAGCATGGGGATTTTCACCCCGGCAACTTTATACTCTCTTCTTTAAAAACGCTGGGCGTTATTGATTTCAATCGTACCGATTATGGGGATCCCTGGGAAGAATTCGTGCGGGTATCAGAGTTTACCAAAGATATAAGTGCCGATTTCGCAGCAGCGCAAATCAAAGGGTATTTTAATAACTCCGTGCCTGAATTATTCTTTCAATTACTGGCTTTGTATTCAGCCATTAACGCCTATTTCAGTATTATCTGGGCGATTCCCTTTGGTAATGCCGAGATTGAAAAAACTCTCAATCGCTCAAAACGTATCTACGAAGATTACCGTGGTTTTGAAACGTATATACCGGTCTGGTACGGTTAAGCAAAGATTTATTCAACTGCTTAAGACGTAAGTCCGCAAATTCAAGACTATGAATACGGTCCGGTAATTTTACATAAGTAATAAGCTGGACCGGCTATTTACCTGTGTTGAATTCGGAGTGGAGCGCCGCATTTTTATAGAAGATAATTGTAGAAAGTTGTATAATTGCTTACATCAAACGTGCCGGTCGCCCAATATCATATAACTAAATGAGCCGGTTGGCTCAGTCTACGATAGTTTAAAGAGGCGTTGATGAAGACCAGAATTCCGGCAATTATAGCTATCTTAATAGCGGCAGTATTCCTGACGGGCGTAACGACCAGTTCAACCTATGCCAGTACCTCAGTCACTCTTCACGGGATAGTAACAGACGAGAATGATTTCCCTATCCCGGATTGCGCAGTAACAGTCTTCAGCAGCCAGGACAGCAGCCTTTTCAAAAACACGATGACTGACGCATCCGGATACTATGAAATGGTGGTGCCAAGCTATACGACGTATACCTTATGTGTAGAATGGAAAGGTGGTGTAAGTTTTGCACCGGTTGACTATATACCAATCTACAATGAGGATAAATCAGTTATCCGGGCTGCCGACTCCGAAATCGATTTTAAACTAAAGGCCGGAGCCAATATCAAGCTGCAGGCATATGATATCGACGGCGACCTGATACGTAACAAAGACTTCAATCTGCTGACCGATAAACAAGTATTCATGACAGACCTGAAGGACATTCCAAACGGCAGCGTACAAAACATAGATGGTATCTATGAAAATCCAAACCAGATGACTACACGGGATTCCTCGGTGCCGGCTTTTGTGGTTTTACCCGGCAGCGCAAACAAAATCCATATCCTGTGGGAAGTTCCGGAATTCGGCAAGATAATACTCTCTGCAGATAACGAGGGCAAGGGTTATTCTGTCGAAACACAAGGCGGAGAACTGGTTCTGAATTTCAACTATGAAGCGGCCAAGTCACATTTCAGCGCTTTACAAAGAGACTATAACGAGTTCAAAAATCAAGGTTACGAGATTTCAAGTCCTGTGACAGAAGGCTTGAGCGCAGGACATGAGCATCTCAAGAACGCTGAAAAGTACCTGTTTGAAACAGAACCTCCCGATATGAAAAGCGCAGTAGCTGAACTTGACAGGTCTTTAAAAGACGCTTTGACAGCACATGAACAGCTCTACCTGGACAGGGCGGAAGTCGATATAGAGAAATACCGCAAAGGAGAGGCCCTTATCAGGATAATGGATGAAAAGGGAACTCCTCTGGAAAATTGCGTCATCTCTTATCAAGAGACGACGCATGATTTTATATTTTCAGCGGCCGCCAGCCAACATAATGAACAAACGGAATATATCCAGCTACTTAAAGAGGCAGGCATCAATTGCCTGTATATGACGCTGCTTTACGGAGATATTCAACCGACACCCGGAGAATTCACGTTTACAAACCAGGATATGTCGGTTGATTCCGAGCTAAGCAAGGGTTTCAAACTGATCGGAAACGCCAGCTGGTTTTTTTACAGGGCCCCCTGGGAGCCGACCTCCAGAGTCTGCCCGGCCTATCTGGACGATATGAGCTTTGATGAGGTCAAAGCGAATGTCTATCAGTTTATGTATGCTATCGCCGACAGATACAAAGGCAAGATAGACGAGTGGGAAGCAATTTTTGAACCGGCTTTACCTCACATGAATACTTACGGATGGTCATGGGACCAAAAGCTGGAAATCTACACTGAGGCTGTCCGCGGAATAAAAGACGCTAATCCGGACGCCATTATATATATGAAGAGCGATTATAATCCATCCTATACAGCCTTTGCTACATATCAACGGGACAAGATCGACTTTCAACAGCCAGCACAGGGCATTCCCTCACCCGAACTAATACCGATATTAACCAAGATATTACCCTTAGACGTTATCGGTATACACGTTCCGAACGCGGGCGTGGAGGATTACGCGGGATCAAAATTCATTGCACCGGCACTTGACCTGGTTTCTATCTCGGAATTGATCGACCAATACTCGCAGTTCGGCAAACCTGTCCTGATAAGAGAACATCAAGCGCCGTCCACGCAGATCGAAGGTGGAAACTGGTGGCATCACTATTGGGATGAAGAAACCCAGGCGGAATACGTGAAAGACTTTTATACACTGGTATTCAGTAAGCCTCTCACCTGCGGAGCGGGATGGTCAACCGGCGTGGTTGACGACGAAGCGGCGAATTTCGGATGCATGAGCGGAGGTTTACTAAACTCCGACTTAACGCCCAAACCAGCGTATTACACTCTGAAGGAACTGATCAGTTCCTGGACGACATCAGGCAGCGGGCAAACCGACCAGAGCGGTGAATTCAAGCTGCGGGGCTTTGCCGGAGATTACACTGTCAGCGTACAAACCAGTGACGGCCGAATAGTGGACTCGACGATTCACATTAACGAACAAGAATCCGGAGAATTTACCATCACAGTCCCGTCCACGACTGCCGCAACTTCTTCTCATACCCCTGTCTTAACGGAATCAACGGAAAACTCAATGGACGACGGTCAAGCCTCAGATTCAGACAGCCATATCTCTTTACAACTGATTGGCGTAATTGTAGTTGCAGCGATTGTGGTCGTCACACTCAGCGTTGTGTTTATTACCAGGAAAAGCATAAGAAAGTGAATAACCCCTCACAAGCTGGGAGGCATCGCAGGTTTTTTCAAACATTTTTAATTGTGAGTTATAATCTTGATGAGTTTGGTACTCAATATGTTTACGAATGATATCGGTGGTGATTTTATTTCTAAACTTCGCACAAAGTAACCGTCATTCCACAATTCATGGGCCCTTGGGATACCTAAGATCCTATACAGCAGGCCTGGTAGTTTTCTTATTCCTATGCTGTCTTTATAACAGCTATAGCGCTAGGCCGCCAGCAGCAAGCTGTAGGGTATTTCTAAGCGAATTTTATAAAACCACCCGCTTTGCAGCATGGGGATTTTCACCCCGGCAACTTGATACTCTCTTCTTCTGGTACCGATAAGCAAAGATTTATTCAACTGCTTAAGACGTAAGTCTGCAAGTTCAAGACTATGAATACGGTTCGGTAATTTTACATAAGTAATAAGCTGGACCGGCTATTTAATTGTGTTGAATTCGGAATGGAGCAACAGCCTTAAATTTTTAGCAGAATACTGTTGATAGAGCGTCTAACTGCCTATACGATGACATTATAAAGATGTTACATTCCTGTTCTGTTTTGTTAATATGAATATATGAATCGACAGCTGAAATGGAGGATGAAATGGCGCGCGTACACATCGAATTGCCATCTGAATTTAAATTTAAAGCCGTTATACCCATCAGGATCGGTGATATTAACCGGGCCTGGCATTTAAGCCATGTTAATATGATTAGCATTCTGGAAGAAGCCAGAGCCCAATATATGCTTTCGAAGGGTTACGATTATGAGGTAAATAATATCCAGCATGAAGTCGGATTCATTCTGGGAGACTTGGCGGTTATTTTTAAGAGACAGGGACATTACGGGCAAACTCTGGAAGTAAATGTAGCAGCGGCTGATTTTCAGGAAAAGAGTTTCGATATAGTCTATCAGGTCGTTGATGCCGGCAACGGACAGGAACTGGCCAGAGCCAAAACCGGTGTATTGGTTTTTGATTACCAGTCTCAAAAAGTCGTACCCGTAAGCCGGGAACTTAAAGCGAAGCTGATGGAATAAGCCGGTGAGCAGATGTCTGAATCAATTTAAAGCCGTTATATTCGATATGGACGGACTACTTCTGGATACGGAAACCATAGCTATTGAGTCCTTTCAGGCAGCTTGTGAGGAAAATGGATTTAAACCGGACCTGCAGGTCTATTATCGCTGTATCGGAACAACTCATGCCATGACCCGTAAGATTCTGGAAGAAGGCTATGGGGATTCTTTTCAATATGACACTATCGCCGGATCCTGGAACAGGATATTTACAGGACGGATTGAGAACGATAAGATTGCTCTAAAAACCGGCGCGGTTGAACTATTGAACTATCTGGTATCATCCGGTATCAGGAGAGCCGTAGTGACATCAACCAGACACTCTACTGCCTGTAAAATGCTTAGTAATGCCGGTCTGCGGGACTATTTTGAATTTATCATCGGAGGAGATGAAATTGAGCATGGTAAACCGGCTCCGGATATTTATTTAAAGGCTTGCCGTCAAACGGGTTTAGAGCCTGCCGATTGCCTGGCCTTGGAAGATTCTGAAAATGGAGTCCGGTCGGCTGTGGCAGCCGGGTTGACAGTTATTCAAGTCCCTGATATCGTCAAACCTTCAGATGAAGTCAAAGCGCTGGGGCATATGATTATGCCTAGTCTGGCTGACGTTGAAGCCTATCTCAGGTAGCGTTTTGCCCAGATTCAGGGCTTTTTTTATTTTTCTTAAGCAACAGAAAAAGCGGCAACGCCAGAAAGGCCATGCCGGCCCACAGGAAAAATGGGAAACGGGGGTCGATTGGCTCCAGGGAATTACCCAGGGCGGGGGCTACTGCTCCTCCGGCCATTCCCAGTGAACTCATCAGCCCCATAGCGGTGCCGATATAGGGCACACCCACTTTTTCGTTATTGAGCATCATTACATTGGCCAGTGCCGTGGTGGAAGAACGCATAAAAGCACTGATAAACAGTACCGGCCATAACAGGGTGTGATTGACCAGAGGAATCAGACCCAGACCGATGCCGCTGACTACCATGGAAATAAAGAAGGTCTGTTTATAGGCATGGAATTTATGTGCAAACCAGACCATTGGTAAAGAGCCCAGCATACCTGCGGCACTGACCACTGTTACGGCAGTATCAGACAGGGCAATCGACATACCGGTACCTCGTAAATACATGGGTAGATAACCCAACAGGCCGATTATGGTTCCCCACAGCGCAAATGTGATGGCACCGATTATCCAGACTTCTTTAATTTTAACTATGTGAGTAAGAGATTGGAGTAAAGGGATTTTTTCAACATGCAATACCTGCACTTCATCCTGGCGCGGATTTCTGCCGGTAATCAACCATAAAAGGCCGATAATTATGGTTGGAACTGATAAAAAGTAAAGAACGTGGCGCCAGCCTCCCAACCAGGGCGATAATACCGTTGCTCCCAGCATCGTAGCAACCATGGAAAAAACAGAGAGAGAAACGTTGATCAAGGCGTTGATAAACCCCATTTGACGAGAAGGGAACCAGATGGCTGCTGCTTTAGGTACAATACTGGGCATCATGGCTACCACGATACCGAAAAGGAACATGCTGGCAGCCATGGTCAGAAAATTAACTGACAAGCCTCTAACCGCTGAAAAAATACCCGCAAAAATACAGGCGATAGTAAGGGTTTTTCTGACTCCGAAGCGGTCCACCAGCATACCACCCAGTAAACCGACAAATACTCCGGCCAGGGGGTCCATACCCCAGATTGTGCCTATGGAGAAAGAATTCAGGTTCAGATCTTTCGATATTTCATCAAAGAGAACCGGCATGCAGTTTCTTTGAGCACCGGTGACCCAGCCGTAGGTGACCATGGCAAGCGCAAGTATATACCACTTATAGTTGGACTTGAAAAATGACTTGAGCAATAGACACCCTCATCGATTCAAAAAAGCAAGGGGGCTTTCTCTGAAAATTAAGCTTAAGGAAATACTCATGAACCAGAAGTTATTATAGCATATCCATTAAAGATATTCCTGTTACGATTATCCGGAGATATTCACTGTTCGACTATAGATAACATATAGGCAGATTGATTAAAATAATAAAAACAGTGCTGATCTGATAAATAAAATATACAGGAGTGAGATGGGTATGGAATTTTATGAAGTACTGAAAAACCGTCGTAGTATCCGGGCGTTTAATAGTGAGCCCTTGCCTCAAGAATTAATCGGTAAGATTATACAAGAAAGTGTTTGGGCTCCCTCCTGGGCCAACACCCAGCCCTGGGAGTTCGTGGTTGCGGGCGGAGAGAAACTCAAAGAAATCATCAGTCAATTTTTAGCCAGAAATCAAGAAAGGCCTTACCCGGATATAGCCCGTCCGCCTGAATTTCCGGAAGTATATTTGAACCGCATCAAGGCCCTGACTCCGCCCGGACCGGCACCGACCAAAGAAGAAATGCAGGCAAGAACCAAGAGCAGCCTCAGCCATTATGGTGCTCCGGCAGTAATCTATATTCTGATCGATAAATCATTTTTCTATACCTCCCGCGGCATAAATCACTGGTCTCTATATGATTGTGGTGCCGTGGCCCAAAATATCTGCCTGTGTGCAACTGCGCAGGGTTTGGGAACCGTTGAACAGGCTCAGGCGGTAATCTATCCGGATATATTGAGAAATGTGTTGGGTGTTTCAGAGTCAAAGTTGTTTACTATCGGCATCGCTATCGGGTATCCAGATTGGGACGATCCTGTCTTACAGATGCCACGATCAGGCAGAGAACCTCTGGAACAAACAGTAACCTATGTTGGAATATAGTGCCGAAATTGCGGGCATTGAGATTTAACTGACGTACAACCGGAGGATGACCTTTGACAGATAAATTGTGGGGTGCTGTTGAAGCCGGCGGAACGAAATTTATATGTTTAGCCGGGCGAGGGCCGCACGATATCGTAGCTGAGAGGCATATCGCCACCACCTCGCCTGAGCAAACCCTGAGGCAGGTTGTAGATTTTTTTAAGGGCTTGAACCGGCATAATCAACTACAGACTATCGGCATAGGCTCGTTCGGTCCCCTGGACCTGGATGCCAACTCTCCATCATACGGTTATATAACTGCTACTCCTAAGGAGGACTGGTCAAATGTAGATATAAGGGGCGTTATAAGCAGAGCGTTAAATGTTCCTGTGACGATTGATACTGATGTTAATGCCGCTGCGTTGGCTGAAGGCCGGTGGGGAATTGCAGCCGGCTGCGATAATTTTGTTTACATTACGATAGGCACCGGCATCGGTGGGGGAGCGGTTATCGACGGCAAAGTCCGGCATGGTCTCAACCATCTTGAAATGGGACATATGCTTATCAAGCATGATTTGAAGCTTGACCCGTTTAAAGGCTGCTGCCGGTTTCACACTGATTGTCTGGAAGGCCTGGCTTCAGGTGCTGCTATTAATCTGCGCTACGGTCGGCCGGCTGAAAGTCTGTACGCTAAAACTGAAGTGTGGGAACTGGAAGCCGATTATATCGCTCAGGGTATCGTAAATATTATTTATCTATTATCCCCTCAAAAGATTATACTGGGCGGCGGTGTAATGAAGTTCCCTGCTTTATTGAAAATGGTGCAAAACCAGGTGCTCAGGTTAATTAATGGCTATCTGGCCGGCAACCTGGTTGATAATATCGCTGAAAATATTACAGCGGCCGGATTAGGGGAGAAATCAGGAGTACTGGGAGCTTTGTTACTGGCAAAGGACAGTTATACGAAAATTGCCATTAAGTAAATATCCAAAAAGTACTTTACGAATTAGTACTAACAATGCATTGTCCGCCACCGCCCTGATATGATTTGCTATACTTTAAGGAGCGGAGAATGGTATTAAGTTTAAAAAGAACAGAAATAATCCTGGTAATGAAATCATCGTTATATAAAAGCGGCATCGAGCAGGTACTGGGATTATCCGATGACTTTGCAATATCCGACTATGTTTCAATCAACGATATAAAATATAACAGTGTATATTCCGATAGCATAGTAGCTATCGTAGATGTAGACCAACCTAATGACAACGGATTTATTACGGCCCGGCAGCTCAAGTTCCGTATACCCAATATTGGAATTATTTTACTAGCTTCCGAATGTAATGACCAGGTGATGTTCAAAGCTTTGAAGTCTCAGGCTTCAGCCTGTCTGGATAAAGATGTCTCAGCGCAGGAGTTGATAGATAATATTCAAAGAGTAGCGCAGGGAGAGCATCCCATCCATGATTACGTTATAAGACGGCCGGATTTTGCTGACCAGGTCTTCCGTCATTTTCAACGTCTATCGCGGGAACATGAGGCCAAAATCGCCATAGTAAATCTTACCGACAGAGAGACCGAAATATTATCCAGAGTGGCTCATGGCCGTATGAACAAACAGATTGCCCAAGAACTGCAAGTAAGTGAGCAGACAATTAAAAATCATATCACGGCCATACTTAGAAAATTAAATGTCAAAAACCGCTTTGAAGCAGTATCGGTGGCTGTCAAGCAGGGTTTTATACACACGGACTAGTTAACCGGAATCTCAATATAAAAAATTGAACCTTTATTAAGTTCGCTGTCCAGCCAGACTTTACCGCCCATGGCTTCTATCCATTGTTTGACGATGTACAGCCCCAGTCCGCTGCCTCTGATAGCTATTGTTTCTGGTCTTTGAATACGGTGAAAGGTCTTGAACAGAGTGGCAATATCGGCTTGACTGATACCTATACCTTCATCCTGAACGCTCAAAACCACCTTGTTTTGTGAATTATCAAAGACAGCTTTTATGATTACCCGTCCGCCATGGGGACTGTACTTGACGGCATTACTGACCAGATTGCCGATAATTTGACTGAGCTTATCTCGGTCGGAATATACCGGCGGTATATTTTCAGCCAAATCGACGATGAAACTATGTTTGTTGGTTCTTTCTTGATATATCGGCAGAAGTGTTTCTATAACTTCAGACAGATTGACCTTATCCAGTTTTAAATTTAGTTTACCTGACTGAATACGCGTAACATTCAGCAAATCATCGACCATTTCCGATATCCTGTTACCGTTTTCAAGGATGTTGCTTAACCATTGCTTGCGGGTATCCGTCGAGGGTTCTTTTCTGAGAAGCAGGTCTGCATAGCCTATTATAGCGGTGAGTGGCGTGCGCAGTTCATGAGAGGCAATTGAAACGAAAGTATCCCGCAAAGATACGTCCCGGTTAAGCATGGCGCTGCGCAGAGTATTGGCGGCTACATTCACGATTCCCTGTATCAGATACAGATCGTCAGGGGTAAAATGTTCGTGGTATTTTTTATAGGAGAGGCATAAAAACCCTAATTCTTTATTCATGACCTTTATAGGAATGAAATAAGATACCACTGGATCATTCTGTCCAAACCGGTTAGGGAATTCATAATTGCTTTCACGGTTATAAACCATCTTCAATAATCTTACGTGTATGTCGGGGTCGGATAAGGTCCCGTCCGAGAGGGCGACATCAAAGGCATCCAGCTGATTGCGTAGAATTATCAGAGCCCCGGACAAATTCAGATTACGGACAATTGTAGCCACAATTAGCCTGGATATTTCATTTACTTCCTGCAGCTGGTTAAGGGATGAACTGAAGCCCTGGATAATGATACGGTAGTCGTAACGTTCCTTATAGAACAGACGGTCGACCAATCTTTCAATTACCAGCTTAATAGGGCCGAATAAAACAGTGGCGATTATGCCCAGTAACAGGGCGATCATCATGTCCTCCCATAAAGTCAGGGACGACTGTAAGAGCATGACCGTCACTATGCCTGCAGCCAGGATTAACGCCATGATAATTGAGATAAGACCGTAAATGATGCCGCGGCGAATAAATATATCTATATCCAGTAATTTCTGGGTGATAACGGCATAACCCATGCCGGCAGGAATAAAGGACAGGAAAAAAAGCAGATAACCGGCCGGAATAAATACCTGGTGAAAGATCATGTGAGGTATAAGATATATGATCAAAAAGGGAACCACTGCAATGAGACAGCTGATAGCGATAATTTTCATTTGCTGACGTGTTCTGGGTGAGACGGCACGCCTGAAATTAAAGATTACGACAGTAAGTACAGCCAGAAAACCCAGTACGATTGCAATTAAGCGTACAGTACGAAACGAGGGAATGGCCTGCCCGTTCTCGAAACCAATTAAAACGAACAATAAAGAAAGTACTACAGCGGGCAGGTAAATTAAGTAGGTAAGATGATTATTCCGGATGCCGGTTCGTTCTTCCGGTAAAACCAGAAAAAAGTGAAATAAAAGCCAGGGGCCGATAATTGCTCCGATAGCTCCTATTTGAGAAGCTGCTATACTGGCATATCTTTCCAGTGCCATATTGGCACAAACTGTCAGACCGAATACCAGTGAAGTCAACAATAGCAAAGTGGCTGGCTGTTTATGCGGAATTTTAGCGAAAACAAACAATCCGGTTGCCCAGAATATCACGCAGGTAAGAAACAATATAATAATTTCCAGTTTGTTCTGCCAGGGCTGGGTATAGTCTTGTAATGATATAGACTGAAGACTGCCGGTTGAATCGGTTATTTCGATTTGTTGTATGTTTCTGCCATAAATAACTTCTTCTTCGGATAGATATTCATCAGCAGGTTGCCCATTGACACTGACCGCCACATCGCCTATCTTAATTCCGGCTCTGGGTGCAATGCCGTTGGGATCCTCGCTACTGACTGTCCATGAGCCGTTAATGAATTCCAGATCTATGCCCATGATAGGTTTGCCGATGCTGAAAGAAAAATATAAACAGGAGACGCCTATCAGGATAAAAGCCAGGATAAAAATTATAGTTTTTTTAATCCGGATATTTGAGTGCTCTGGAATAACTGGTTGATTATTAGTCATGGCAACCTCATCAGCATCTTTAGAGTATTTACATTTGTAAGCTTTGATTCTAGTTCTTTCAAAATTGAAACAGCCGTTACTTTATAACTGGCAGCTTTAATTACAGCATAGTGTAACGCGCCGCATCCGGCCAGCAGCGATTTGATGCGACCAGCTTCACTATCGGATATCAAATCATGGGAATATAATTCTCTTAATTCCTTTTTTATTGGAAAAGGGGCGTGATTAAATGCAAATATTACCGGCAAATTCAGTTGTTTATTTATGATATCTTTTTGTGTTTCAATACCTTTGATATCGTTTTCTATTTGTGAGGACAGGCCCAGATTGTAACCCAGCTTTTTATAGAGAGAGATTGTCGCCGTGGCTGCGCCGGCTGCAATTGCACCGCTGCAACAAGCGTTAATGAAGGTCGTGGCTGTTTTAAGAGCGGCTATTTTAAGATATGCAGATTCAGTTAAACGGTGTACCGGTGTGAATGACAGGTCGAGGTCCTGGCCTTGACAGGCGTTAATATAATTGTAGTTAAAAAGTCGCAATATTTTAGCCAGGCCGGAAGGCTTAAGCGCATAGTTATTAAGGTCGGCAATAAAATACTCAGCTAAAAATATCAAGGTGGTAGAGGTATTGAGAGTTCTGGCCTGGCCGATTTGTGCAGCCAGGGCTATCTGTGAATCGGAATCTTCAACGTCATCGAGAACATCACCGGCGGATAATAAGGCCAGAACAGCAGCGGAGAGCGGTATCGCCGGTCTGTAATCATTACAGATAGAATCAGATACTACCGCAGGTAATAGAAATACAGGGAGCCGCGCCGAGATATCGGCACAAGTCCCTGTATTTCGTCGCATTAACTGTGATAACGCTTTATAAAGGTCTTTATGCTGGAATAGCCTGTATAATTGTGTCTCTATATAAGCTTCTAAGTCCTGGGAGCATCTGCTTAAATTCATATCCGGTCAGATATTAAATCCAGGTATCCAGAAGCCCCATTTCGCTCTGCATCGTTTTGTTATCGCCGGTAACCAGAGCCGTTTTCATGACCGGACTAAGCAAGACATTCTTTTCCGAATCACTTAAATTGTATTGTCCGAGAACAGATTCAGGATTAGATTCAAATTGAGAACGGGTCGAAGAATCATGGAACAAATTGCTTACTAAGTTTTGTAAACTTTGCTTTTGCATGGATGTCCTCCTATATTCTCATTATGCCTTAATAATACTTTATTTCAATAAATAAACACAATCCAGGCAATAAAGAGTCATTAACTGATTTCATAGCGTCTTAATTTGGCTTTAATACGGGCGATCAGCTCTTTGGGATAAAAAGGTTTTTTAACATAATCGTCTGCACCTATTTCGATGCTGTTATGGATTGTTTGGATATCCGATATTCCGGTCAGCATGATAACCGGAATATCGGATTTTTGCCTGATAAACTGCAGTACCTGAAGGCCGTTAACATCCCGCATTCTGATATCCAGCAGGATTAAATCAACTTTATAAGCGGAAAAGTTTTTAATAAATTCTGACGCATCTAACAGAGTGGTGACCTGAAATCCTTCCGCTTGGAGGATTTCTTTAATCATCTCAACCATATAAATATCGTCATCGATAACCAGAATGCGTTTAGAAGTATCCATGCTTATCCTTTATGTGTTATTAGCTTGAAGCATGCCTGAAGTTATTTAGACAAAAGCAATTCTGGCGTCTATCGAAAGACACAAATTTTTTTAGCCAGGTCACCAATGGTTAATTTAAACTTATAAAAGCAAGTTAGTTAGACTTGCCCTTCATAACTATACTTAAAACTTCGGTAATATCCTTCTCCCGGAAAGGCTTGCGAATAAGCAGCAACGGTCCCAAGGACATGGCTTTCAAGGCGGCCGGTTCATCAGCGAAAGCAGTGATTATTACCACTACTGACTCTTTATCTTTGTCTTTAATTTTTTCGAGCAATTGAATTCCACTGATGCCGGGCAGGAGTAGATCAAGGAAGATTAGATCAAAATGCTGTTTTTCAATTTCATCCAGAGCTGCTTCGCCGGTATCGGCTGCGACCACGACATAATGCTGGTCTTTGATAATCTCTCTCAGTACCTCACGGATCATCGGGTCGTCATCCACAATCAAGACCGAGCCAATATTGCTGGCGGCTTGTTCGGCCAGCCAATTATCAAGAATATCCCTCTTAAAACGCCAGTTGCCCCCCACTTTAAAGGCAGGAAGCCGACGCTTCTGCGCCAGCTTGTAGACAGTCATATAGTTGAGACGAAGATAACTAGCAGCTTCCTTGATGTTCATTAACTCTTCCAAATTGTTTCTCCATATGCAAAATTTTACTATGAATATATTATACTATTTTATCCTACATTATGGACAGATAACTGTCAAATATGAGTAATTAACAACGAAAAAAACGCCTGTAATACGCTTGAATATTGCGTGTTGCGTATTACTATATTAACAAAAGGGTCTGTTAAATTCATCATATACCAAAATGTAAAATATATATAAATATCCTCATAATTTAATTATTTTGGTCTTGACCTGAGATACATAAAAAATACATAATAATAGCAATAATCCGGTTTAGTCTTCCTAATTATTTATGGGTGATTGAATAAATAATATTTACATAAATAAAAGATAGTACAGAGTATCTCAATCATCGATAATGCTAATAGTCATCTTGAATTTATACGATTAAGAAATTTTCAGAACAAGGAGAACGAGCGTGGAAAAAGTAACCAGTAATGTATTCGTAGAGACTGGTTTTAGAGGCTGTAATACCAGTTTTGTCAAAACCAGAGAAGGAGCTGTGCTGATCGATACTCCTGAAATCCCGGCTGATGCTAAAAAATGGGCAGCAGAGATAGCCAAAGAAGCCAGGCTGAAATACATCATCAATACCGAACCGCATACCGACCATGCTGCCGGAAACTGCTGGTTCGACGGCACTGTAGTCACTCATGAAGGTACAAGGGAAGAAGTAGCTGGAGCTACTAAAGAGAAATTGATTGATGAATTGAAGTGGATGGCTCCTGAGAGTTTACCGGTTGATGAGGGATTTAGCTATAAACTGGCTGAAATTACTTTTAATAAAGATTTAACTATTTATTTGGGAGACCACAAGTTCAAATTATTCAACATGCCCGGTCATACCGCCTCTGAAACAACAGTTTTTGTTCCTGAAGAAAAGGTCGTTTTTACGGGCGATAACATGAATTTGAATTTACCTATCTTTGTGAAATCATTCCCCTATGAATGGCTGAAGTCGCTCAAACGTATTAAAGAACTCGAAGCCGATATCGTGGTTCCGGGCCATGGAGAGGTGTGCGATAAAACCTATATCGACAAGATGTACGATGCAGTACAATACTGGATAGACTCTATAAAGCCGGCTGTAGACAAGGGCTGGACGCTGGAAGAAACCTTACAAAAAATAACTATGGATGATCGTTATCCCGGCATGGCCGGAAACCCGCAGTCGGGCAGAATGATGAAAATCAGCATAACCAATCTGTATGAATGTTTGAAGAAATAAACTAATCAAAAAGCAGGGACTGTTGACAGTCCCTGCTTTTTCAGAGTCAGTCTGTTTGTGAAAGATCTTCCGGAATAATTAAAAATTTATTCCTGCTCCTCTGTTCACAGCAAACTATCGATAAATTTCCGCCCATAACATCATACCGTCTTATAATAAGGCTTATCGATTTATGAACTACTGGATTATATGCTAAAATAATGTTCTGCTGCCTTTTGCGTAGCTAAGAGCTGAAAATATTTATTATATCCGGCAAAGCAAGCCATGAAACAGAGCCGTATATCCAACCAAAGATTCAGGAGTTTATCAGATTTGATAAACCTCCTGCCCTGCGCAGCCATACTGCTGGACAGCCGTAATAATA
The DNA here is from genome assembly GCA_034429955.1 of Dehalococcoidales bacterium. Taxonomy (GTDB): domain Bacteria; phylum Chloroflexota; class Dehalococcoidia; order Dehalococcoidales; family UBA3254; genus DATIKD01. The sequence goes on along the minus strand of DAOUFH010000009.1, from coordinate 20,551 downwards.
TCTCCGTTGTAAACCGGGCCTTCGAACATTTAAGTGGATTCCAGTCCTCAGAACTGCTTGAAAAAGCATTCCCTTATCCTGTTTTAGATGAATCGGCAACTGCTGTCAGGGCAATCATTTCAGAACGGAATCATCAGAATCTAGCCGTACTGCTGAAATGTAAAAACAGACCTGCTCTAAAATGTCGCGTAAATTTAACCGTCTGCAAAGATAAGGCACGTACCGCTTATAAAATATTAACCTTCGGATACACTAATAAAGATTCCGGCACTTATAGACTCCAGGACCTGAATATCCGGCAGGAAATGTTATTTTTAGAGACTGTTCCCGTTCCGTTTATATTGATAGATAAACAGAATGCCAGGCTTATCGCAACTAATACAACCTTCAAAAACCTGGTTGATAAAAGTTGGAAAAGTTATAGCAGGAAAACCTTATTTGATCTTTATGATTTTGATTCAAATGACGAAAATCAACCCGAATACGGCGGTGTAATTGACAAGAGGGCGATTAAGCTCATTCTGACCGGATTTAAACAAAACAAGTCAGTCTATACCGTTAAAACCTGGAGAACCTCTACCGGCAGAGAGTTGGTTATAGGCATTGTTGATACGGTTAAGTTAAACAAATCTTCATCCACAGATATTACGACTGAAAAGATAGCTGAAGAAAAAAACGTCAGTCTTTTGGTACAGAGACAGGCTATTCTGGATAGCCTGCAGGATCCAGCCTGGCTGAAAGATAAAGATTTGAAATTTATAGCGGTTAACCGGGCATTATTGCAGGTTTCAAACTCCAGAGAAGAAGACCTTATCGGTAAGAACGAGAGCGATATCCTGCCGGGTGATGCCGGACTGAGGTTCTTAGAGGATGACCGGAAAGTGCTTCAAAGCGGAGAAAGTTTAACGGTAGAAGATTACCTGGGTGAATCTATTTGGATGAAGACGACCAAAACTCCGCTTTTGGATAGCAGCGGTAAAGTGATCGGCTTGACCGGAATTTGTTTGAATATCTCCCAGCGTAAACTTGATGAAATTGAACTTCAGCGTGTCAACCGGATACTACGTGTGATAAGAAATATAGAAAGAATTATCACGCAGCAAAAAGACCCGCAAAAAATGCTGGACAATATCTGTAAAATTTTAACGGGCCTGGAAGAATATCTGGCTTGCTGGATAATCCGGCTGGATGACGATAATAGAATCTTGAGCGTTGCACAGAAAAACCCGGTTAAAGATTTTGATAAACTTTCAAACTGTCTGAAAACCGGAGAAAACGTAAAGTGTTTTGAAAAAGTCCTGGAAAGCAATGCAGTTACTATTTTAGATAATAAAGACAGGCTGTACTGTGAATGTGCGGTCGCAAATGAACTTTGCTTGGATTATAAAATAGTGGCAGTGCCTATTAAACACGATTGTAAAAATCAGGGTATTTTATCCTTGCTTATAAAACGGAACGTTATTGTCAATGATGAAGAAAAGCAGATATTAAAAGAACTGGCTGACGATTGCGGATTGGCTCTGTACAATATCAAACTGGCAGAAGAACGCCTGAAATCCGATATGGAATTAAAGCTTAGCGAAGAGCGATTCAGGGTTATTACTGAAGTTGCCAAGGACATGATATATCGTTTGAATTTGATCCCTCAGGTTAAAATCGATTATATCAGTCCTGCCTGCCGCAATATACTGGGTTATACTCAGGAGGACGAGCAAATCTGGTCTGAAAGATTCCTGGAGCTGATACATCCGGATGATATCGGTACTGTTAATTCAAAGTTAAAAGAAATAGGGAACGGAATCATTGAACCTTTTGTGATCCGCTGGAGGCATAAAGCCGGGCATTATGTCTATGTTGAGCATCGTAATTCAGTGATCCGCGATAAAGATGACAAAATAGTTGTTGTGATAGGTATCGGCCGCGATATGACTGAACGCATTCATATAGAAGAATCTTTAATAAGCAGCGAATTATTTGCGCAACGCTTACTGGAAGAGTCGGCTAATCCTGTTCTGGTAGTAAACAGTGATAAAACTATACGTTATACCAATCAAGCCTTGTTGAATATTACCGGGTTTTCGCTGGAAGAAATAATGCGAAGTACAGATGTACGCCCCTGGTGGCCGGAAGACAAAATACCGGAATATAGGGCTATGGTTGGTCGCGATGCCAACCGGGAAAAAGTATTCAGAGAATGCCTTTTTAGAAAGAAGAATGGAGAACTGTTTTGGGTCGAGGTTTCCGTTATGAATGTAATCAGGAACGGAAAACTGGACTATGTTCTATTAAATTGGGTAGATATTAACGAAAAAAAGAAATATATAGACGGACTGAGAGAAAGTGAGGCATACAATAAAGCTCTCATAATGAATGCACCTAATCCGGTACTGGTAACCAACCGGGATACCTCTGTCAGACTGGTAAATCAGGCTTTTGTTAAATTAACCGGCTATAATCAAGAGGATCTCTCGGGAGTGAAAGTGCCTTACCCCTGGTGGCCGGAAGAAGAAGTAACTAAATATACACAGGAAGGTGAACAGGGGAAAGCAATCGGCTATGTGAATAGAGAACGCCGCTATCGTATGAAGAACGATGATTATATCTGGATTACGCATTCACTGTCACACATTCTGGATGAAGAAAACCAGGTTAAATACTATATATCCAACTGGGTAGATATAAATGAACGAAAAAAGGCAGAGATAGCCCTGATGAATTCTGAAGAGAAAATACGGCTTCTTTTTGCTTCAATCGCAGACGGCCTTTTGATCACTGATATGGCAGGCAGGATAATCGATTGCAATAACAATTCCATGAAAATAACCAGCTTTCCCAAGAATATGATTATCGGATATAAAGTAACAGATTTTATACTGCCGGATGATAGCGACAAATTTAATACCGCTATGCAACTGCTGGTCAATAGCGGTGTTTTTGAACGATTGCAGATAAGAATGAAAAATTATAATGGTGGAGTATTCCCTATTGAAACAAATGCGGCTCTGGCCAGAGACAAAGATGGAACCCCACTATATGTAATGGTAAGTTTCCAGGATATCACCGAACGCAAGAAGATGGAAGACCGGATTATCGATTTATATGAAAAAGAAAAGAAGCAGCGGCAGGAACTGCAGGAGGAAGCCAAACAGAGGGGCCTGTTTATTGATGTTCTGGCCCATGAATTACGTACACCTTTAACTCCCATATTAGCTTCTACAGGCATGTTAAAAGACCTGCTGGAGAAGAACCCCGATACACTAATGCAAAAATTGTGTTCTAATATCTATGCCGGGGGAGAAACGCTAGCCTACCGTCTGGAGGAATTGCTGGATGTGGCCAGATATTCCCGTGGGGTATTCAGACTGAATAAATTACCTACCGACCTGAATAAATTTTTTATTGATGTTGTTGCCCGCTTTGAAGTAACCCTGGATCAGAGGCACCAAAAGCTGGTGACCGATATTTCACATCAATTACCTCTGGCGCAGATCGATACATCACGGATTGAACAGGTTATAGTAAATTTACTTTCCAATGCCAGCAAGTTTAGCCAGCAGAATGAAACAATTATATTCGGAGTAAATTATACCAACGGTATTTTGACCATGATAGTCAAAGATAATGGTATCGGCATATCGGCAGAAGATGTAACACGCCTGTTTCAACCTTATCACAGGGTGGAACAGGACAGACAGAGATTCCCCGGTATTGGACTGGGACTGGCAGTCTCACGGCAAATAGTCGAGGCCCATGGCGGCAACATTACAGTAGAAAGTCAACCTGAGGCAGGCAGCACTTTCATCGTAAAAATACCCCTGGAAGCACTGGATATTAAGCCCGCTTAAGTTATATATCCGAACCAGGTTGAATCATCACAGTTTCAATAACTGCTCTATTTTTATACACGTTGTAATATCCGGGTTGGTATATTACAATGTATATAATTTCTCTCTAAATGTGAGCTAAGTCACAGATAAAGGAAATAACATGTCAGATAACAATCAAGAACAACCCAATGTTGAACCGGTATTTGCACTCTGGCGTCTTTTTGAACACACGCGCTTTATGATATCAAGGATACGTGAAAAGGAATTAGACCAGTTCGGTCTAACTCCTGAACAGACCCGGATACTGGATATTCTGGCTCAACACAAGGGCCCGATTACTATTAACTATATTGTGGAAATTACTCAAAGACAGCATCATTCAATTTCAACTCAGATAGACAGGATGTTTCGTCAGGGTCTGGTGAGCCGGAGCCGGACACCTGAAGACGCACGTAAATATGAAGTCTCCATCACCAAAAGAGGTATGGCTCTGGTCAATAAAGTTACTCGCGACTCGATTGACCATATCTTTGCCGTTTTATCTGAAGATGATAAGATTAAACTGGACGAATATTTAAAAAGATTATTGGAAAGGGCCTATATCTTAAACCGTAAGGATGAAAATTAGATATATTTATCACAAAAAAGCCGGTATTTATACCGGCTTTTTTTATAACCTTTAAACATACCGAGTTACATATTTTTGATGCGGGTATTTTTAGATGGAAATACTTGTACTATTAGCATAGCCAGAATAATACAAAGCATACCGCCGATTATCCTGATGCTAAGTTTATCCCCAGCCAGTAATACACCGAAAACACCTGCAAATACAGGTTCCATAGTCATTACCACCGAAACTCTTGCCGGTGATACCAAAGATTGAGCCCAGGTCTGCACAAAAAACGCCAGTGCCGTAGCTAGCAGGGCGGTAACAGCGACAGCAAACCAGATATTGGCATCAGAAGGTATAACGATCCCTCGGGGAATGGCAAATCCTATACATATCACCGCAACTGTGATGAGCTGCAGCATCGTGAAACGATAAACATCAAAAGAGTGTGACCATTCTCCCAGTCCTACAATGTGCAGGGCGTAACAAAGAGCACATCCCAGCACAATTAATTCACCCTTGCCTACACTCCAACCTTTCAATCCTAACAGGGCCAATCCGGCGGTTGCTAAAACTACTGCTATCCAAACTTTAGCTGAAGTTTTCTTACGTAAGAATAACCAGGATAACAAAGGTGTAAAAACAACGAACGTACCGGTAATAAAGCCTGTTACTGATGCTGAGGCATATAACAGACCATAAGTCTGAGTAATATAACCTCCTCCCAGAGCTATTCCCAATAAAATGCCTTTCCAGGTTTCATTCCAGGTCAATCCTTTCAAGCAGTTAGGGCGTATCAAAAACATAATCAGTCCGGCAATGGCAAAGCGCCAAGCCAGAAAGTCCATCACAGGGATTTTTTGTATCGCATTCTGAACGACTACAAACGTCCAGCCCCAGATAACGGTTACCAGTAACATCGCAAATAAAGCTAGACGAGAAGACGATTTCCAGTTGAAAGACATAGATAACTCCAGTATCTCATAACAATGATATCGTTAATGATTTTAGCACAAACTCTTTTGGGACTGTTTATGCGTATAAGACATAGTTAAACAAAACTTATAGCCGACTGAACTCCTCTGTTAAGAAAGGCCATTATAAGGTAAACTAAGGTCGCATCGGTGTAACTAAAGGAAAACAGGTTGATAGAATTTATAAAAAAAGAATACTGCTTAGCTGGTAAATTCGTCAGAAGTTACGGTAGAGAGATAATCGTCCTGGCTTCAGCCTGTTTGTTTTTTAGTCTGTGCGACTATCATCATCTGGGCAGTCAATGGTTGGACCATGTAATTTATTACGGTATATTGCCGGTCTTCGTAATCCTGGTTATACTGGGGAAAAATCCGTTGGACTTCGGTCTGAGACCGGGAGATTATAAAAAATGGGTTATCTGGGTAGTGGCTGCTATTCTGGTATTGACGCCCATCTTATGGTTTTCAGCGCAGCTTGATACTCTACAAAGCTATTACCTCAGGGAAGACTTCAATTTTATAAATTATTTTTTATTGAACTGTCTGATGCTCTTTTGCTGGGAATTTATTTTTCGCGGCTACCTGTTATTTGGTTTAAAAAGACGCTTCAAGGCCGGCAGCATTTTAATTCAGATGGTTCCTTTTGTAATGACTCATATTGGTAAGCCGGAACCGGAAACCATCAGCACTATCATCACAGGTATTTTATTCGGATATATTTGCTACCGTTATAAGTCGTTTTGGCCGGCTTTCCTCATTCATCTATTTATAAATATCTTCTTTGTAGCCGCGGTTAATCTCCATTAAGCGGATATCGACTATCCACTTAAAATGGGTGTTTTAGCAGAGACCTTTTATAGCCTGTCATACTGGTCATGATAATCCCATACGAGTAATACTGAAAGATATAGCAGGTCAAAGGAGGGCTGATTTGCCATTACTCAAGTTTGGGGTTAAACCGCATAACAGTGATAATATTTTACAATGGGACAAAAATCTATCTGTGGGTATTGCTGAAATGGACCAGCAGCATCAGATGATTATCAGTATGCTGGAGGAATATAGTAAGGCAGTTAGTTCTGGCCAGGACAGTTTTTCTCTTTCAAAAATAGTTAACGGATTGAAAAGCTATATCAAAGAACATTTTGTGACGGAAGAAAAATATTTTGAAAAATATGATTATCCCTGGTCAGTAATTCATAAAGCGGAACATCAAACTTATCTGGACAAACTGGATAAGATGCTGACTGAGTTCAAAGATAATTCACTGGCGATTTCCAGACAAATTATTGATTTCAGCTGCGAATGGATGAAGAATCATATCCTTAAGAAAGACAAAACTTACAGCTATTTCTTCATTATGAAAGGACTGAAATAAAGTCTCGCTACAGCGTCTGTTAAACAGGAATGATCCGGACTACTGAATTCCTGCCCGTTGATTTGTATCCGGCAGGAATTAAAGCGATACCGTTGGCAGCTGCTATCGAATTAAATATCCCGGCGGTCTTTGAATTGCTTTCAACCGCTTTTAAACCTTCTATACTGTGATCTAAGGTGATCCAGAGCAGGCGGGTTTTACTGCCGGGATTATCAGCTATATCTGGCATCGCAGCTGGCAGGGTATCCGTCCAGCCGCACACTTGTCCTTTAAGCTTAAGTATTGCCGGACGTACCAGGGTTTCAAAAAGTAGCAGGGAAGCCGTAGGGCTGCCGGATAAGGCGAAATGTAAGATTGAGCGGCCATTTAGCTTTAAAAGGCCTAGCGCAGTACTCTTACCCGGTGCCACAGCGATTTCATCTAAGAGAATCCGGCCCATTTCAGACATGACCGGTTTTATCAGGTCCTTATCTCCCCGTGACGAACCGCCGGTGGTAATAACCAGGTCACAGGAAGCAGCCCGTTCGATTTTTTTACGGATAGAATTTTTATTATCCCTGGCAATACCCAGCAGGCGAGGAATTCCGCCGCAGCGGATGATTCTGGCTGCTAAATCATACTGTGTTCCGGCGTATATTTTAGACCAGGCCAGCGGATGTCCGGGGACTGTCAATTCTGCGCCGGTAGAGATGATCGCCACTGTCGGTTTTTTTATAACAAGGACGGATTCGATACCGACGGAGGCCAGCAATCCCAAATTGGAAGCAGTTATCTCTTGCCCCCGCTCCAGCAGGAGGGTACCTTGCTTGATTTGATGTCCGGTTGTACGGATGTTTTGGCCCTTACGCAGGCTGGTGTAGATAGATACGTTTGACCTGGCTTTAGCGGATTTTTTCAGATCAACTGAAGTATCCTCAAAACCAACTACACAGTCTGCCCCGGAGGGTACCGGCGCACCCGTCATGATTCGTACAGCTTCTCCCTGATTAACAACGGGATGACCGGAGCCGCCGGCTGACAGAGTTCCGCTAACTTTAAGTAATGCCGGGGCATTATACGAAGCTGAAGCGATGTCGGTCGATTTAACCGCAAAGCCGTCCAGCGCTGAAGCATCCCAGGCGGGAACATCCATGGCAGAGATTATATTTTCTACCACATTTTGTCCCAGAGCTTTGAGTAAAGTCTTTGATTCCGGTTCCAGACCGTGAATCCTGTCGAGGACTATTTTCTGGGCTTGGATTAAATCCGGTGCTGTTTTCAATTGAAATATCCTGTATTAAGTTTAGCAATACTGTAAAAATGAATCCCCCACTGAGATATCTACCTGTTGACCCGGTGGATTTTACCGGCCGGGGCTTTCAATTCCGGAAAAGCTGCTTTAAATCTGCGTAAAATCCCGGCTGAATCAAGGTCGAATTTACCGCGCAATTGCTGAGGCGTGCCGTGTTCGATAAAACTATCCGGCAGACCGACACGTTCGATCTTTACATGATTCAGAGCGTTTTGGCTGACCAGGGCGCTGACTGCGTTGCCGAAACCTCCCAGAAGGGTACCTTCCTCTATAGTAAGCAATCTCTCGGTCTTTTTGATTGAACTTATGATAGTCTGTTCATCCAGAGGTTTGGCGAAGCGGGCATTAATTACTTCTATGTTCAAACCTTCACTTTTTAATTCTTCAGCAGCATCGAGAGCCGGATGAACCATCGAACCGAACGCCAGAAAGGTAGCATCATTCCCTCTTCGGATAATCTGGCTTTTACCTATCGGCAGCAGTTGAAATTCCGTATCCAGCTGAACCCCTTCACCGCTTCCGCGAGGATAACGTACGGCTACCGGACGGCCGGACTTTATGGCACTGTAAAAGAGATGCTGAAGCTCGTTTTCATCTTTGGGAGCTGCCACAATCATATTGGGGATAGAGCTCAGATAAGCGATATCGAAAACGCCCTGGTGGGTAGCGCCATCTTCCCCTACAATACCGGCCCGGTCGACTGCAAAAACGACCGGCAGATTGGGCAGACAGACATCATGAATAATCTGGTCATAGCTCCGCTGCAAAAAGGTGGAATAAATAGCTACCACCGGCAAATAACCCTGGGCGGCCAGCCCGGCAGCCATAGTTACTGCATGTTGTTCACAAATCCCCACATCGAACACCCTGGTGGGGAACACTTTTTGTACACCGGACAGACCGGTGCCGTCCAGCATAGCGGCACTAATAACTACTATTTTCTCATTATCCTGCATCAGGCGTTGCAAGGTTTCGCCGAAAACCTGGCTATAGGATGAAACTCCATTCTCTTTAATTTGAGGTGAGGGTGACATTCCATGAAACTTTACAGCATCGCATTCTGCCTCAGAATAGCCTTTCCCTTTGGTAGTTAAAACGTGCAGAATGACAGGACCTGATTCATAATCGCGAGCTCTAATTAAAGCAGCTTCAAGGTCTTTGATATTATGTCCGTCAAGAGGGCCCAGATAGACGAAGCCCAATTGTTCCCAAAAGGCACTGGGCAAAATTACCCTTTCCAGTTTACGTTTGACCAGTTTGCTGATTTGCCAGAACAGTTTGCCCAGCGGAATGATATTGGATATTCTTTTTAAGCGGCTTTTGGCCCTTTCGTAGCGGATATCCGATCTGACCTGATTCAAAATGCGTGAAAGAGCACCCAGCGTGGGAGAAATGGCCATACCGTTATCATTCAATATCAAAATCAGTTTGGTACCGGCCTGTCCGGTATGATTGATCGCTTCAAAAGCCATCCCGTTGCCCAGAGATCCATCACCTATAACAGCGGCAACCTGATAATCAGCTTTGCTGAGGTCACGGGCTAAGGCCATACCCAGCGCTGCCGAAACTGAGGTACCGGCATGTCCGGTGGTGAAGGCATCATAGGGACTTTCCTGGCGGGAGGGAAAGCCCGAGAGTCCGCCGTAACGGCGAATGGTCGCAAATTGTTCTCTGCGTCCGGTCAATAGTTTATGAGCATAACTTTGATGCCCTACATCCCAGATTATCTTATCCCGGGGAGTATTCAGGACCCTGTGAAGAGCAATCGTCAATTCTACTGCACCCAGGCTGGAGGCCAGATGACCTCCGTTGACGGAAATAGTTTGAATAATCTGTTGTCGTATTTCACAAGCCAGTACTGATAAATCGGCATAAGTCAGATTTTTTAATTTATCAGGTGAATCGATTTGTTCTAGAATTCCAGCCACGTAGTATCCTTTTTTAAGGTTTATTTTATGTCTAATTTATTCTAGTACAGAGATGAAAATATTAAAAGTTTTAAGCGGTATTAATGTTTACATAAATGATTATCGTGAATTAAGGCGAACCGGTCTGAAGAAGACCCCAATAGTAATAGTACTATCCGTTAAAGCAATACTATAAAGAGAGTATGGCTGAACTCCTCGTATTCGAGCTTGCGCTATCTGTGTTCATCTGTTAGAATCTAACATGGAAGTTGCGTTGACTTACGCTACAATACAGACACGGGCCGTTAGCTCAGTTGGTAGAGCATCTGACTTTTAATCAGGTGGTCCTGGGTTCGAGCCCCAGACGGCTCAGATTTTTATCCTTCTCTTGTTCTCCGCTCTATCGCTATAAATTATCCAAACCGATGGTCACCTTCTTCATCGGTTCTGCGTTTTAGTTCTTCCTCAGCCATTCTCAATTCATCTGCATCATCGATGTCAGGTTCGTCAATTTGTGACTCAAACGGCACCGGCATATCCGCATAATTAATGTTAAAGTCCCGATGGCAATCATAACATTGATAAATCAGATATTTCTGACCGCGCCAGGCTTTGACAAAATCCGGAGAATCTCCGTCGTAGGAGACTTTCAAACCCGTGTTACGGCTGCCGCAATACAGGCAGATCGGCCTGTCCGGTTTTGAGCTTTCACCGTTATTTTTTCTACGAAAAAAGCGCACAATTTTCACCTCGCTATATTCAATATTAATTAAAAATCATATAACCGCTAAAATCAATTTTCTGAAACCAGTCAAACGAATAATAGCAGAGATACGCTCCACATTAAGCAGCTATTTGAAAGTGATACTCCTTAAAAACAGTAATATTATTGAATGAATATTAATTATAAATATTTTAATACAATATACTACTTTAAATATCATAAATAATAGTGTAAATTAGTAACAGGTCATGTCAAATTTTTAACCTTAGCCGTAACTATTCCGTATCAGAAATATATTTTCAAGAGGAAGAAGGGTGAAAAAGAGATTGTTATCGGGGGTCTCGCTGATCGTATTATTGTTATTTTTAGTATTTCCTCTATCGGCTATACAGGCCGATGACGAAGGAATTGTTAGCTGTACAGTGACAGCACAAATTGTTTCTTTAACAATCTCTACTACCAGTATAGATTACGGAGTTGTGGGATTAGGCGAAAGTGTGACTACAATAGCCAATGGGCCTATTGTAGTCACCAATAGCGGTACAGTTGATGAAAATTTTATGATAAATAGCAGCAATGCCTCACGCTTGGGCGGTACAGACTGGATACTTAAGGAGAGTCAGGGCGTTGACCAGTTTGTTCATAGTTATAATAACGATGGTGGCTCAAACTGGTATCCTCTTACTAATTCTGATACTGCATTTGCATTAAAAACAACACCATTAGGTAGCATGAACTTATATTTCAAGTTAAAAATGCCTACAGAAGTAACAGACGCCAATCAGCATAGTTTTAGTGTGACTATTACGGCTGAGGCTTCAGATTGATAAAAATAAAAAGTCTATTATTAATATTTCTATTTATGACAGGCCTTTTATTATTGTCTGCTAACATCGAAGCTTCTGCTGGAGTGGGTATAATGCCGGCTCAAATTAATATTAATGAAGATTTGACGCCTGGGGATCATTATATACTACCTTTATTGCAAATACACAATACCGGTGATACCGGAGCAAATTACGCTGTCGTTTTATCTAAGGTGTCAGACCCAAATAAATATAGTCCAGATGAAAAATTTTTCATTATAAACCCTCAATATTTCAGGCTTGAGCCAGGTGAATCACAATCAATTCACTTAACTCTGACAATTCCTATTAAAGCTTTACCTGGTGATTATCTGGCCCATATAAAAGCGTATCCGGTATCCGATGCCCAAAGCGGGACTCAAATAGGTCTGGCCGTAGCTTCTAAAATTTACTTTTCCGTTAAACCGGCTTCTACCTGGCAGGCCATGACTAATGCCGCCGCCGGCTTTTTCAGTCGCTACTCAGCCTTCTTTATCGGCGCTGCCGCGTTAATTATATTGGCCTGGATAATCTATTATTTAAGCAAGCATCTTAAGATCGAGCTTAAGTTAACACGTAAAAAATAGGGGAATCCAGCCTTAGCGAAAGCAGATAATCGTTACAGATTCTTAAACAGCTTCAAAAAATACTGTCCGTGCCGAATGACATGCAATATACCTATTACACTCAAAGCAATTCCTGACTCAACATGCCAGAAGAGTACGTTAAAGGGCAATTGAAAATCAATTTTAAATTGAACTCTGATAATCAGCAGAATACCCAAAAACAGGGATACCAGGAAATAAAGTAACAGTGAGATATTCCAAATCTTTCTATGCACATCAGGTGATATCTTTTTCAAGACAGCCAACAGCCAGGTCAGCGTATATAAGACAGCCAGTATTATCAGGATAGTTATCACATTATAAGTATCGCGTATTGATAATCCTGGCAACTGGCTCCGGGATACCTTTGATTCGATCTCAATTACTGCTTGATTTTCAACCGATAGAAGTGAGGGATTGAAGTTCGTTCCACTGTAATTCAAATACCGGTCAGCATTTATCGGGGTGAAAGTGTCATCCCCACTGCTACCGGCGGCCTCTACCGCCTCCGAATTGACTGACAATGTTATAGCGCCGATAACTAAAAAAATGACAGCGGCAACCAGTACTGATAGCTTCTTACTACTCATGTTAGCTGCTTCCGGTCGAGGCTCGTTTCCGTTAGGCGGAGGCTGGTCCTGCGAACCGTGTTTTTAATTTTATCGCCATTATATACAGCATATAAGAAAAACAACAGAAAATATGCAAAAAGCAGGGGAATATTCCCCTGCTTTTGAGAATTACCGTTTGATTTAAAATTTAGTACATGCCGTATTCTTTGGCAGCCTGCATCAGTACCTTAAAGTTTTCCGGGCTGGTTTCAGTGGCTGTGGCTCCTCCGGAAAGAACATAGCCTCCGCCGGGCGCACAGGTTTCAATCAGGTTGCGGCAGTATGCTTTGATTGACTGAGGAGTCCCTGTTAACAATACCGAAGTCGGGATATTCCCTTCTATACAGCAGGTCTTGCCGACTATTTGTTTAGCTTTGGCCATATCCGTCTGGTCGAATTGCCAGATAACCCAGCCTTTGGGAAAATCGCCGATATAGTCTAATCTCCGGTTATAGCGTCCCTCGGCAAACAGCGAGACCAGAATACCCTCATCAATCAAAGCATTGATAACTTTTTTGAGTGAAGGCCAGTAGAATTTCTCAAACTGCTTGTCCGACATAAAAGTATCGTCGCCTTTATGCAGAGGGAAGTGCACTATATAGCCGTTGGTATCGTTAACGGTTTCAATGGTACGCTGGATGATCTGTTCAGTGAATAAATCGATAGTTTCCAGGAGGGTATCCGGCTGGCGGTACATATCGAATATAATACCCTGGGTACCTCTCAGGAAATCGGCGATAATATCGAAAGGTGAGATGACATAAGTTCCGCGGGTGTTGGGGAAACCGTATTCGGCTATCATTTTATTAGCCGTATCTACGTATTGACGCCACTTCTGCATTTCCTCGCCGGCTTTAATCAACAACTTGAAGGCTTCCCTGACTTCGGGTTGCATGAAGGGATAGGCGATTCCCATGGGGCTGCCCATCAGTGAATTCAAACAGGGAAAAGTCTGCAAAGAGCCCAGAATACCGACCGACCGGGGCAGCATTACTCTGAAGCAAAAATCAGAGGGGTCTTTAAGCAGAGTGGGGTATTCATTTTCCTTCATATAGGCTCTTTCCACAAACTGGTAAGAGGTGACATTATCTTTCAAACCGTGACCCGGCCAGGTATACGGTTTATAATCTAATATTTCCAGCGCCGGAGCAGAATGCACCAGGAAAGGCTCGGTGAAGTAATCATCCATATATTCATCAAAATCATGAGTGAACTTTTTATAGGACTCAAGTAATTTGGAGTAGTCATACATGACTGTTTTCAGATCATAACCGGCATAGTAAGCCGGGAAATAACCGGTGGGCAGCAGCACCGGAACGCGGTCCGGTACTTCACAAGTCAAAGCTTTAACAAATCTTTTAGCCCGTTCCTGATATTTTCCGGCCGCTTCCGTACTGATAAAATTGATGTTAGCCGGATTAAAAAATCGGTTCAATCTACGTTCTCTTTTTTGTTCCCTGGTCAAATTTTGCCAATTAGCGTCTATCATAATTTCTCCCTTAGTATAAGTATAAAATCGGCGTATAACGGGTATTTAAGCATTAATAGGTACCGTATTCAGCGGCAGCTTCCATCATGGCACGCAGATTTTCCGCTTTGCCGTCATGCACAAAAGCAGCTCCGTTCAAAATAAGTCCGCCGTTTTTTCCGGCCGCTTCTATGGTTTTACGGCAATATTCTTTAACATCAGCAGTTGTTCCGGTCAGCATAATTGAAGCAGGTACATTGCCGGCGATGCAGGCCGTCCCACCCAGAATCTGTTTGGCCTTGGCCATATCGGTCTGCTCAAACCACCAGATAGTCGAAGCGGCCGGCAGGTCTTTAACTATATCCAGACGGGTATTATAACGGCCTTCAGCGAATATCAACGGCACAATCCCTTCATTGATCATACCGATAAGCATCCGGCGGAAGGTCGGCCAGTAAAACTTTTCATATTGAGCGCGTGACATAAATCCGTCTTCACCTTTATGCAGTGGAATGGATACGATGGGATTTTGGCTGGAGTTGGCAGCAGCTACTGCCACTTTGATGTTATAGGGCAGGATCATTTCCATGGCTTCCAAGATTTTTTCCGGACGTTTATACATATCCATCACAATCCCCTGGGTGCCTCTCAAAGTATCGCCCAGTGTATCGAAAGGAGCTGCTATATAGCCTCCCCTGAGAATAGGAAAACCGGCTCTGATAATGGAATCACGGGATTCACTTATGGTGCGGCTCCAGCTTTCCATTATTTCTCCGGCGGTAATGAGCTTCTGATAAGCCTCACGTATTTCCGGACGGGTGAACATGTTTACATAAGACATAGGCAGTCCATTTAAAGGAGTCAACTCAGGCAGTGTCTTCAGCGGTTCCAGCGCTCCAAAGATGCGGGGTAAAAAGACCTTCTGTCCGAATTCAAACCCGTTATGCAGCAATTCGTCGTATTCATCGGCTTTGACATATTCGCCTTCGACATATTGATAGCTGGAAGCTTTTTCACTCAAACCATGACCGGGCCACTTATACAATTTATGGTCGAGCAATTCATAGGCCCGGGCCGGCCAGACCAGGTGGGGCGAATCCACTACGTCCATATCAAAGTCTCTCAGGATGGAATCCCAGGCTTTTTTAAGAGAAGAGGCATTATACATAATATCTTTCAGGTCAGTCCCCGCATTATACGCCGGGAAGAAACCCATCGGCAGTATCACCGGTACCCGGTCGGGTGTTTTTTTCAGCTCTATGGCGTCAATCAAGCGCTGCACTCTTTGCCTGTATTTCTGGGCAGCTTCCGAAGATGAAAAATTTATCTCCGGATTAAGCCATTTATTTAAGCGCCTAGCTTTTTTTTCTTGCGGCGTCAGCGTAGACCAGCTATCGTTCATCTAAGACCTCCCCCCAAATCAATAAAAAATAATACGCAGGTATATCACTAATGATAGATTTTTTGAAGCTATATCCTGAGGCTTATGCTATCTGTACAGCAGTTCCCGGATTTGTCATTAAGTATAGCACAGACGTGCATAATGAATAAATGGAAACTACATCGGTCCAGCCCCCTATTTATAAAATTGAAATGAGCTAGTATAATTTGCATGAAGGTTACAGAAAAATGAAGAGCGAATACGGGAAATATATTTGCACCAGGTTAAATAAGAGAGAAAATCTGCCCGGTCCTACTCCGCAACAAAGGGATATTCTGTCCGCCGAAGGACTAAGAATCAGTATGGAGCATGTGCTCTGGCTGGATAGCGAGGTAATTCCGGGCAGTTACTATGGAGAAGCAACCTGGATTTGGCCTCAATCATATCCGGGACAGATAAATGCGGCCGACCTTGCTAAAAGATATCCTAATGCCAAACCGATGTTCCCGCATGTCCACGATTTCCCTGAAATATTGTCCTGGTGGGGCACCGACCTCACTCATCCCGAAGATACCAATAGTATGTTTATGCAAATAGGTTCAGAAAAGATAGAACTGGAGAAGAGTTGGGTCTGCTATATCCCTGCCGGCGTCCCGCATATGCCTGGCAAAGTACCCGGCGGCAGAATATCCGGACAGCCGCTCTTACACTGGACGGCAGGACCGGGTGAGTATATACGCGAGGCGGATAACCTGCATAAATCCAGTCCCCGGGCTGATACGCCGGCTATCAGCGAGAGCGAGAGCAGAGAATCTGCTTACCGCAGCTATATAGTTTACGGCTATAAGCAGGATGTTAAGTACCCTGATTATTTTTACCTGAGGCCATCGGATTACACTCTTCCGGTGACTTATATAGACGAAAATGTCATGCCCGGAGCTGAATTCGGTTGCAATAACTGGTGGTTGCTGCCCGGCTATAATTCTGCCGGTAATCAGATTGTGATGGACAGGCGTATAATCAATCACGGAGTGAATATAACGCTGACATCTTTAAATTATGCGGATATAACCGACCTGTGTGCTGAAGCCGAGTTATGGATAGGCGGAGAGAAGCATATTATCACTAAATGCTTCGGCGTTTATTTACCGCCTGGCATAGCGGCCGGGCCTCTGATGGTGCGTAATCTCAAACAGAGATTGTTTTTAAACATAGTACAGCCGGTTGGAGAGGGTATCAGGAAATATCCGGGGGGATTATAACCATTGTCTTTATATTATTTGTCAGGGGTCTTGCCCTGGCATTTGATCGGGAGAAAAAATAACTGATGACCTGGTTGATCGCTGTTCCTATAGCTTATCTGGTAGGCTCCATACCTACCGCTTATCTTATCGGACGTATCATTAAAGGTATAGATATCCGTGAAGTGGGCGACGGCAATGTGGGAGCGGCCAACGCTTACAGAGAAATCGGCCCGGCCGCCGGTATTTTCGTTATGCTGTTCGATTTGTTCAAGGGTTCCCTTGTGATATTAGTATCCCGTAATTTTATGAAGGAACAGTTTTTATTGGCCGTGGGGTTGGCGGTTGTTGTAGGCCATATCTTCCCGCTATTTTTAAAATTTAAAGGAGGCCGCGGTGAAGCTACCGTAGGAGGAGTATTACTGGCTCTGATGCCGGTTGAAGCCTTGATCCTGTTGGCAATAGCCATCATACCTTTCATCATCACCCGCAATACCCTCCTGCTGGGTTTACTGGTTTATACGCCCTTCTGGCTGGTAGCCTGGCTTTTTGGAGAACCCTTCTATCTGATTGTCTTCAGCATTGTTTTGCCCTGTGTGGTCGGCCTTGCCCATTTTATCACCACCCGTCATTTGACGTCAGCCATTCGGAAAAAGGCTAAATATATGCGTTAGTGTGCGCTAATATCAGTCTGTCGGGCTGCTGAAGCGCATCTCCTTAAACAACACTTTGGCAATGTTTTCTGATTCAGACCCCTCTGCCATCAATTCGACTATTTTTTTGTATAATTTGTCTTTATTGCCTCCCGCTGAATTATAAATGGATTCCAGCAGTTCTCTGGAAAACC
Source organism: Dehalococcoidales bacterium (assembly GCA_034429955.1). Taxonomy (GTDB): domain Bacteria; phylum Chloroflexota; class Dehalococcoidia; order Dehalococcoidales; family UBA3254; genus DATIKD01. Next base: position 2,839 of record DAOUFH010000009.1, on the reverse strand, counting down.
AGTCCCTCTCCACTCTGACGGATTGAGGTATGGGCAGGCCCTTGCCGCCTTTAAAACTGTAGCTGGCCCAAGTCCAGATAGAACACGGTACAAATTGGCCGTTGGGGAAAATATGACATAGATGATAGGAAGCTGCCGCTTTGGATATTAAATCCGCCAGAGCAGTATCTCCCTGAGCAGACAGCTGTTCCGCCAGCTGTTTGAGATGCTGTACCAGAACGACCTGGTGCATATTTTCAAATATATTATGAGCTGACAGTGTCTCTCTGCCCCAGTGCCCTTCCATGGATTTGATGATTTTTGTGCCGAAATCAGCCTTTTGTCTGGCATAAGTCTTCCAGATCTTCTCATAACTGGAGGCCTCGATAATGTTCTTGGCAACTATGGTAAAGTAGCGTAATTTGGGATAATCGCCGCCGCTATTTTTTCTCAAGTTACTTAACATGACCCTGCCGGCCAGTTTACTCAAGGCCGAGGCTTCTTTCATATCTGCTAACGAAGGGAACAAATCGCAATCAAAAACCATAAACTCCAGAGGTTGCGTGGTAAAATTAGCCGGGCTGGCGTTATTCCAGATCCAGTCCCATACTCTATCCGTATAATCCCGGCCTTCGGACAAGCTGGATATGGCTAATAGATCGTTGGGCGAATATTTATCTTCCAGTTCTGAGATGTTATTTATAGCGAATTTGATCAGCAGGTTGGTAGGTTGAAACAGTTTGAGAATTTTGGCTGCAGTATCGGCCTTCAATGAATAACTATGATGCTGATTGAATCCGTTAAAGATCGCCTGCACAGCCTGTCTGGTTCCCTCAACGGTAAATAAATCGCCGGGATATAAACGTTCAGATGTTTCCGTTTCGACCTGCTTGATAAACGCCCGTATGCTTTCTACTATCTTGGCGACATTGGCTTCAGACGGCACAGCCAGCTCTTTATACACAAAATGCTCGAATTCTTTCTGACCTTTATTTCTTATTTTGTTATAGAAATGTCTGGTCATAATATACTCGCCCGTACTGCTCTTGATTTTTGTCGGCAGAGTCAAAGAGACTCCCGGAACAATGCCTTCGAACTTTTTACAGGCTATTGCGGAATATCTGGCTTTGGCCCACTTTTTCTTAAGGGTAGCAGCATGAGACAGCAGGTTGTTTTCAACCAGAATACCATCAATCAACTCATTGATGTCAACTGTGGCTACTCCAATGACACTGTCGCCTCCACCGTAATAAACAAACAATTGGTTATTAATCAAAATATTGCCGCAGGGAAAAACCACATTCCCCACCAGCCCTTCTATTTCATAAGGCTTTTCAGGTTCTATTAAAGGATTTTTACGGCGGGCAATGACCTTCCAGGGTTGATTAAGTTCCAGTAAAGCTGCGCTGACATAATAAAAAACTCTACCATTTCTTTTGGAAACGATATGATATAACAATAGCCAACCCTGTTTTGTTTCTATGGGAGGGCCCGATATGCCGATTTTTTCCACCGGCACAGGTTCATCCCTTGAACTCATAATTACATTGCCTTTGATCCATTTCCCGCTGTCGAATCCTTCAACCATATCCAGCCAGATGCTTTTACCGATACGATGTAATACGGCATATTTACCTTCGAATTTTCTGGGGAAGACGGCAGCATCTTTATCGTCGAACCCCGGAGGAGATAAAAGGGCCGGTTCAGACCAGTTCCAATTTTTATTTAAGAAGTCTTTAACATCAATCGAGGTTACAGCAACTCGTGGTATGTGTCCGTCAAAGGCGGTATAACACATATATAAAGTATTATCGATTTTAGTTATCCTGGGATCTTCACACCCTTTGGATTCGAAGTCCATACGCGGTTTATATACCGGCATATTCAATCTTTCATCGATAGTGAACCCGTTGCGGCTGGCGGCATAACCCAGGGTGGAAAGATCGTTATGGTCGATTGCCCGGTAAACCAGGTGGACCTTCCCATCCTCATAAATCGCAGCCGGATTCAGAACAGATTTGTCTTCCCATGAATTTTCCGGTTTGGGTTTAAGGATTGGATTGCCGGAATAACGGGTAAGACGTAAATTTTTTATCTTGGAAAACAGCATATCATCCAGCAAGTCTCTCAAGTTACCGGTCGCCACCGCGCAGGTAGTATCAGCAGCCCCGTAATATAGCCACAGAGAATCGTCGACAACCATCGCGCCGGAGGGGAAGATAATTTGGGGAACTTTACCGTATATTTCATAAACAGCCTGAGGCAGCAGCAAAGGTTTTTCAGTACGAGCGATAATTTTATTGGGATTCTCCAGATCAAGCAGTACAGCTTCGATACCAAATACGGCCGGAGGAGAAAAGTAGTTCTGTATATAAGAAAAGATTAATAACCAGCCCTCTTCGGTTTTGATAGGAGGTGCCCCGACTTCGACGTGGTCCTTATCAGATCGTTTTAAGGGCAGAACATAATCATCCAGAAATTGATACCAGCCTTCCCAGTAAGCATTCGACCAGATCTGCTTTTCATTTTCGAATTTGGCGATGGCGATTTTAGACGGCGGTCTGTCGGTATTAACAGTAAGCACGGCGGTTAATTTACCGTCAATTTTCTCAGGAAAGAGAGCCATCGCTTTGGCGTTGAAAGGCGTAACCAGCTTTCTGGTTTGGATTTTTTTGAAATCATCAGTTATAGCAACCCCGACTTTAATACCTTCAGGCTTGAAAGGATAAGTTGAAATTGCAGTGTAGAAGATATAATATTTGCCATCGATTTTGGTGATGCGCGGGTCTTCACAACCGAATTTATCCCATTCCATTTCAGGCTTAATAAATTGACGGCGGTTATTGAAATGTATGCCGTC
>DAOUFH010000008.1:0-2874 GCA_034429955.1 Dehalococcoidales bacterium | reverse complement strand
GATTTTAACCGCCAGGCTTAAAGAACGGTCAAGAGATTCTCTATTGTACCTTCGATGTTAGTTAACACTTCAGTATCCAGGTATCTACTTTAAGTCCCTATTTCTCGAAACTGATGGCTGACGGCTATTCTATAAGATCGCTTCAGAAGTGAAAGATGTTCGCGCTGACGCTGGTTTTTGAATTTCGGTCATTATAATTTATTTTGAATTTTATATACCACGCTTATCAAAATCCCTCTTTAATTCTCCCTTTTCTAAAGGGAGAGGATTTCTCGAAACTGACGGCTGACAGCTTATTAGCTATCGGTATTTATTTATTCATCCTCTTCTTGCGTCTGTAGAAAGCGAAGTACCAGATGATAACGCCCACCGGCACCCAGACGAAAGCAAAGATGCCGAACCAGATAAGGAAGTTGACGAAACCTCTGCCGAAGGTCAGGAAGCCGCTCCAGGCGTCATGAGCCACACCGGAAGGTTTCCAGCTTTCAACTATGCTGATATAGCCGCTGCGGGTGAGATTGTTGGTATAACCCTTATCATCCGATATGGTTAAACTGACGGTATAAGTACCGGGATTTTTATAAGCATGCCGGGGATCTTTTTCGACACTGGTCTGACCGTCACCGAAGTCCCACTTATAGTTATAAGGGGCAAAGCCGCCGATGACTTCACTGGTGAAAGCTACCTCTTCGTTGGAGCCGGCACTGACCTGTTCGGCAGTGAACTTGACCGCCAGCACGGCTTCTTCCATACGTACGTTGATCAAGGAGGTGGCTGTCGTGCGTTCCAGGTACAGCATGCGTCCTTTAATCTGTTCAATTTGAGATCTGACTGAAGTCAGCTCCCGCTGGATTGACAGGATATCTTCTGTATTTTCAGCCTGCTCCATTATTTTCAAGAGCTGGGCTTCGGTGGCTTCCAGGTTGGTCAGCCGGGCATTCAGGTCGGTATATTCCTCGGTGACATCCTGGCTGTAGGTGGACTCGGTGCTGACGCTTTTAGCCAGGGAGCGCAAATCTGCCATGGCCTGTTCATAATCGTCGGCCGCCACCCGAATTGAAATACTGCCGATATTGCGGTCCCCTTCTTTCCACTGCTGTGAACTGACCACATAACCGCCGTAACGGGCTGCGATAGCCGTAATATCCGGCAGAGCAGTGGCGATTTCATCGACCACCATCTGGATATCGCCGGTACGAATCACCATCCGGTCAGTTGCCGCACTCTCATCCGTCCCGGCACTGCTGGCAGCATAGGTAACGGTAGGTACCGGAGTGGCCATATTTTCCCAGGTTGTATCCTTATCATACCCGGGAGCATAAGTCATAGTCGGCCTAATAGCAGAGGTGGTATAAATCACACCACCGGAATGAGAAGAGGTAACCGTATAGTCGCCGTCTCTGGCCTGACCAAGCGAGGTCTCACTGCCGCCGGAGCAGCCAACCACCAGAGTCAGCGCCAGAATACAGGCGCCTGCAATCAACCATTTCTTCATCGTTCTCTCCTTTTCAAGCGAGCAGTACGCATTTATTAATTATACGAATAAGGGATAATTGTATTACAGCCGCACTGCCTAAAGCCGCTTGCTACATCTCTCGCTGATATATCTAACGTTAAAACCACACAAAAGATAGGACAATCTTAACAATCAGACACGGCCTAGAGTCCCAGAGGATCGATATCAATCTGCCAGCCCTGAGGAATATCCCGACCGGATAGAAAAGCGGCAGGGTCGGCGGCCCTGACGGTCATTTGCCAGCGGTAAGCACCCCGCAAACGCGGCTCAAAAGCCGGAGCGGGCCCGATCAGGCTGAGTCCGGCCAGTCCCTGGCTAACGATAACATTCTCAAGTTCCTTTTTAAGACGCCAGGCCTCCTGCTGACAAAATGCAGCGTTTTTGTGGGCGAAGGTCAGGCGGGCCAAACGGCTAAAGGGCGGATAGCGCAGCTCGCGCCGAAATTCCATCTCCTTTTGATAAAGCGCCGGGTAATCATGCCGGGCGGCCGCCTGAATGGCATAATGTGCGGGGGTATAGGTCTGAATAAAGACCTGCCCGGCTGCACTGCCGCGGCCGGCCCGTCCGGCCACCTGGCTCAGCAACTGGAAAGTACGTTCTCCGGCCCTGAAGTCCGGCAAATTCAAGGAAACATCGGCGCTGACCACGCCCACCACGGTCACACGGGGCAGGTCCAGGCCTTTGGCTATCATCTGGGTGCCGATCAAGATATCCGCTGCGCCCGAGCGAAACTTTTCAAAGATAGCCTGATGAGAGCGTCCGCGATTACGGGTCACATCGCTATCCCAGCGGATTATCCCGGCCTGAGGAAAAGCCCGGGCGGTCTCATATTCCAGTCTTTCGGTCCCCAGGCCCAGGAACTTGATCTGACGGGAACGGCAAACCGGACAGATTTCCGGCACGGCGGCCCGGTAGTCACAGCGATGGCAGACCAGCTTTTCCTCATCGAAATGATAGCTCAGGGTATTATCACAACGCCGGCAGCGTACCACATAGCCGCAGCGGCGGCATTCGATAAAAGTAGCCCCTCCGCGCCGGTTTAAAAACAGAATCACCTGCTGTTTTTCCGCCAGTGCTACAGAGATAGCCTGCTGCAAAGGACGGCTGAAGACGCTGGTATTGCCGGCCTTAAGTTCCTCTCTCAGGTCGATGATTTGTACCACGGGCAACACAGCGCCTGTGCCAGCAGCCGAACGGTCGGGCAGCTCCAGCAGAGTGTATTCCGAGCGTCCGGCCAGATAAAAACTGTCCACATCCGGGGTGGCGCTGCCCAATACCAGGGTAGCACCGCTCAATTCCGCCAGCTTGCGGGCTGCGGTGCGGGCATGGTAACAGGGCACGCTGTCCTGTTTATAGCT
>DAOUFH010000007.1:0-3211 GCA_034429955.1 Dehalococcoidales bacterium | reverse complement strand
GATTTTAACCGCCAGGCTTAAAGAACGGTCAAGAGATTCTCTATTGTACCTTCGATGTTAGTTAACACTTCAGTATCCAGGTATCTACTTTAAGTCCCTCTTTCTCGAAATTGCCGGCTATTCTTCCACCCAGGCCTCGAACCGCAGGCCGGCCGCCGGGTCGTATTTCCTGGCGAAGTTATCCGGATATTGCTGTTGCCATTCTGCCATTTGCTGGTCAGTTACTTTGGCCACCTCTACCAGATAACCGCTGGTAGCCATTCCCCAGCAGTTCTTAGAAGTACCGTTTTCGGGTGAAATCAGGTTGATAGCGCCGCCCCGGTCGATATAGCCCTCTTCTCCGGCGGCGATGATATCGGCTCTGGCGCCGTGATCCATGTAGGCTACACCCTGTCTGAGCCTTTCCCAAACCCGTGCTCCGCCCAGCACGATGCCCAACTCGTTATAGACCTTAACGATGTCTCCATCCCGGATGCCGCGGGCAACGGCATCCACCGGGTTCAGCCAGAGCGGTTCATATTTGTAGCCGTCCCGGCCAGTTACTTTACAGGTCGGGATTTCTCTGAGCCAGGCGATATCATCATTCTGGGCGTGAGTGCGCCATCTGCCGTGATTGCTCATCAGCAGCAGCGGATATTTTTTAGCCCTTTCACTGGAGATCCTTTCATTGTGAGTCGGGCCGTTTTCGATCCACTTGGGAACTGGCGGCCTTTCCTCATCAGTGGGGAAGTGTTTGGCTATCTTTTCAGAATAGATCTCCAGTTTCCCGGAAGGAGTCTGCAGCGGATGTTTCTCGGGGTCTGCGTAGAAAGCTCGCAACCCGGGAGAATCGTTCTGCCAGTCTTCCGCAGTCGGGATGATGTAATAACCCTTGGCTTTAAAATTCTCCCAGCTTATCAGATCTTTCAGTCCGGACACTTCATAAGCCAGTTTTATTTTGGCCGGGATGTCCATATTGTCGCTGTATTCAGCATATAATCCCAGTCTTTGGGCGATTTTGCCCACAGCTTCATAGTCGCTGACGGAATCGCCCAGGGATTCGATAGCTTTATCTTCAATGGATAAACCTTTGAGCGGAGCGCCGATAGAGATGGCTGCAACGTCCTCCTCCTCAAGCTTGGTATTGACCGGCAGTATAATATCGGCCAAAATGGTGTCATTTTCCAGCCAGGGATGCTGTACTACCAGACATTCGATCTTGGGGCTGCGGAAAGCTTCTATGGTTTTATAGCCGCCGTTCCAGCAGGTGGTACGGCAGGGGTTATCCATCCAGATCATGTGTATCTCAGTGCCGCCCTGCTCCCTGGGAATAGGGTAGACATACTGAGTGAATTGGTCCTCTACCGGAACTCCCAGGGAAGTGCTGCCCCAGGTAGTGACAGGAGGATTGAGGATGGCCTGATGAAGCAGAGTTTTGGGTATCAACTGAGGCGTGGGAGCCATCATACGGCGTCCGGGCCAGACTTGATTCCTGATCTTGATCAAATCCAGTTTAACCTTCGGACGGGGTACGTCCAGTTGGCCTCCGGTAACATGTCCGCAGATGCGGCTATACTGGTGTATTCCGGGTTTGCCCAGCCCCTGCATGCCCAGCAGGACAATTTCCAGCCTGGCCGGTTCGTGCGAATAAGGGCCTCTGATATAGGAGCCGCCGTAATAATGAACAGTGGAGGTGATTTTTTGGGCCCATTGTCTGGCTAAAGCTGTGATGGTCCAGGCGGCTACGCCGCATTTGGCGGCGGCCCATTCCGCTGTTTTGGGCTGGCCGTCTTCCTGGCCCATGACATAATCTTTAAATTTATCAAAACCCACGGTATGGGTGGCTACATATTCTTTATCATAGCTATCTTCGCTGATCCAGGTATAAGCGACGGCCAGCAGCAGGGCGGCATCGGTATTGGGCAGTATCGGGATCCATTTATCGGCATGAATGGCGGCGGCATAATTCAGGTCGGGGCTGATGTAGACCTGTTTGATGCCGATGCTGCTCCAGAAATAACAAAGCTGGCTGGGAAACTGTCCGGCAAAACCCCAGGGGGTGGTCTCCAGGTCGGAACCGATATGTACCAGCATCTGGCTATGCTGGATGATATCATTCATAACGTTATCCAGATGGTCCATCAGCCCGCAGGCGCCGGTACCCCACATGTGTTCGGCGCCCCAGTACCAGCCTTCCCAGCTATCGGCGTTTCTGACCGCCTGGGTGTAACCGCCGGCCTTTTCCATCAGCTTCATGTGGCAGGCGTGCGGACCGTGGATAGTTTTGCTTTCACCGTGGCCGTCGCCGTGGCAGAGCAGTGCATAGGGGCCGTACTCAGCCTGAACTCTCTTGATCTCGTCTGTAATGAGTGTGACGGCCTCTTCCCAGGAAATGCGTACATATTTGCTCTTACCGCGATTTTGCGGATTGCGCTCGCCTTTGGGGTCCCAATCTACCCTTTTAAGCGGATATAAAATCCGGTTGGGTGAATAGACGCGCTGCTTGTAAGCCAGCTGGTAAGGGGCGATTTTAGTTTTCAGCGGGGCTTCCAGTACCCGACCGTTTTTCTCTATTTTCCAGGGCTGAATTTCCTCTTTACTGTACTTCTCGTCATAGCGAAAAGGTCTGATTCTAAGAATTTTACCGTCTTTTACATCAACCGCGGAGACATCGGAATTGCTGGCGAAGGAGCATTGCCCCAGAGATTTCCGGACGGTTTTGAACGCTGGGACGGTTTTATCAGAGGGTAAATTCCGATTATTATCAACTGCCATGGTTTAACTCCTTTTACCCTTTCGGAGGGACTGTTCCCTCGCGGCGGCCGGCCGGCGGATTAATCGTGAAACATAAAATAAAAACTTAAAATGACGATTTGTGCAATATTTATGTAGTAGCTGGAGTTAATAAGCAATAAAAAATGCAACATTTTTATTATAGTGAAATATATTTTAGTGGAATGATACTATCGCAGGCGTGATTTGTCAAATTAATAGCTCTCAGCTATCAGCCGTCAGTTTTGAGAAAGGGGGGAATCAATACTACCAATAAATACCAATACTACAAATACTATAAATGCCACCAATAAGTACCAATAAGCTTTCAGCCGGCATTATTGCGAGCCTCAATTAAGCCTGGCGGTTAAAATCCCCCTTCATTTCCCCCTTTATCAAAGGGGGAAGGGCTACGAATCCTCTCCCTTTAGAAAAGGGAGAGTTAGAGAGGGATTTTGAT
>DAOUFH010000006.1:0-6245 GCA_034429955.1 Dehalococcoidales bacterium | reverse complement strand
TCAAGAGTTAACGGTGCTGAGAACGACATTGACTTGATGGATGAGACAGTGAATTCCAAGGCCTCTGCCGAAGACCTGAATAACCTGCTGACCACCGTCAACGGAAAGGCCTCTATCAGCGATTTAAATAACGTCATCAACACCGTCAATACCAATAGCACCGATATTGCCACTTTAGATACTGATATAGATAATATCTCCGTTCAAGTCACCAGCTTGACTATAACCATCCCCAGCGGCGTAATTGATGCAAACAACGCTACCGACCGCTATCTCTGGACGGCTGATGCGGCCTACCAGGTCACCAAAATCGCTTTTCAGCAATCCGCCCTAGAAAGCACCAGCTCCAGCACTACCCTAATGCTTGAAAAGGTTCCCAGCGGCACCGCCATCGGCGGAGGTTCCGACCTTTTGTCGGCCGCTGTTAACCTCAAGACCGGCGTCACCGCCAATACCGTCCTGGCTCCTACTCTAAATTCCACGGTTGCCAACCTGCAATTCGCGGCGGGCAACAGTCTGGCGCTGGATTTCACCAACGGCGTAACGGAATACTGCGGCTGCATCACGATTGTTCTCAAGCGGATTTAAGACAGGTCGCAATTAAAGCGGATGCCCAGATATTAAGCCAGCTACAAATCGCAAGAAGGGCTTACTCTTCGAATTTGTAACCTATGCCGCGCAGGGTAATCAAATATTTGGGGTTGTCGGGATTATCTTCAATCTTTTCCCTCAGCCAGCGGATGTGGACATCCACCGTGCGGGTATCTCCGGTATAATCATAACCCCAGACTTTTTCCAGAAGCTGTTCGCGTTTAAATACGATGCCTTTATCTCTCACCAGGAAAGCCAGCAATTCGAACTCTTTAGGGGTCAGTTCCAGATTGCTGCCCTTCAGGGAGGCTTTATGCCGCGCTACATCGATTTCTATGCCTGCGGCCTTGATCAAACTGTCGGTATGGACAGGCTGTACCACCGCCAGTTCCATGCGTCTGAAAATCGCTCTTATCCGGGCCAGCAATTCGCGCATCTTGAAAGGCTTGGTCATGTAATCGTCAGCACCCAGATCCAATCCCACCACCTTATCTACCTCATCATCTTTGGCCGTCAATATCAGGATAGGCACATTCATCTCATTCCTTACGGTGCGGCAAACCTCGAAGCCGTTCATTTTGGGCAGCATTACATCCAGCAAAATCAGGTCGGGTCTTTCTTTGCGGGCCATATCCAGGCCTTGCAGGCCGTCGGCGGCAGCAATCACCCGGTAGCCTTCTTTAGAAAGGTTATAATGCAGCAAACTTTGAAGAGTGGTATCGTCTTCAACTATCAGGACTATTTTATCCGGCAAGATCGCGACCTTTCCCAGAATTCATTTTTGCATGGTTTAAGGGCCGGCACGGATAGAGGAAACATGGCTTTAGACCTGCCACCCCTGAGTGTATCTTAGCATGGCAATATTAAAGCCCCATTAAGAAAATGTTAAATTAATTTTAAAAGCGGCAGTCCTTGCAATACCGGGACTGGTTAAGGATAAATTTTATTGAGTCTCAGTCAGGCTGTTAAAGGAATCGGCAACGAAATGTTTTTAACAAAGACCCCTCATAAACAAGCCTTAAATTTATAAGACCCAGCTAAAGGTCCTGGTGAAGAAAGACGGAATGCGGCTATAAAACAATGACTGCAATATTAATAAGGTGGATTCGCCGGATTGATCTGAACCCGCTACGCGGTCATAAATAAGCCAACACTCCGGGCTTGACTTCACATCATTTTGTTTTCAATGAAAACCGGGGACAGCTATCGTGGTTGTTATTGTCTCTCAACAGCCGGATGCCGGATTTTCATTGACCTTCAAACTAAAGTCAACCGGAGTGCTTAAAAGGTGATGTATTAAATCAGTCAAACAGAGCCACGACTAAAACCTCTTAGACCTGCCTTGTCTGCCGGAACCACCGGGTCTGCCACCCGGACGTCCGCCCCGCCTGTCGCCGGAATAGCCCCCTCTGTTATTATAGGAACTCCGCCCACCGGAAAAACCTCTCGATTCAGATTTCGGACGGGCTTCATTCACCATCAGCACTTTTTCCTGGAGCATTTTTCCATTCAAACCAATAATAGCCGCTTCGGCCTCGGACTTAACCGGCATTTCCACAAATCCAAAGCCCTTGGGCCGGTTGCTGAATTTATCTGTCACTATACTGGCTGAGGTAACTGCTCCATAAGCCATAAATTCCTGACGCAATTCCTCCTCAGTCAACTGGTAAGATAGATTTCCTGCATATATTTTCATAAATTATTTTCTCCTGCTGTAAATCATTCTTTTGCCGCACGAAATGGCCCGCCAATCTATCGGACTTTAACCCGCTCACGGCGACGATACGGTGCTTTCTTGGGGACCGCCATATCTTTATTTGTCCGGCTTACAGGTTTCCGGGCTCTGTTATGGGAGGTCGGCTGTCCGACCGGTTCGGCATCATAATCGAAGCCCGGCAGCAGGCGGGTTTCAAGAGGCTTTTTAAACAGGCGCTCCAGTTCCTTGACCATGCCCTTATCTGCCTCAGTGACCAGAGTAAAGGCTTCGCCGCTATTATTAATCCGCCCGGTACGGCCTATACGGTGAGTATAGGCATCCGTGGTATCCGGCATATCGTAGTTAATAACATGGGAGATACTCAGCACATCCAGTCCGCGGGCTGCAATATCTGTAGCTACCAGTATCTTAATCGAACCATCCCTGAATCCGTCCAGGGCTGCCTGACGTGCATTCTGAGTCATATCTCCCTGCAGCGGAGCGACTTTGTAGCCGGCTCTGGCTAGCTGTCCGGCCACTCTATCAACCCGGTGTTTGGTGCGGGTAAACACCACTACCGAACGGGTCTCGGTTGAACGTAATATTTGTTTTAGCAATTCTGTTTTAAGATGCTGACGGACGGGGAATAAAGCGTGAGAGATGGTCTTGACCGGCACACGATGGGCTACTTTTACGGTCACCGGATCTTGCAGTATGGTCTGCGCCAGACGACTGATATCTTCCGGCATAGTAGCTGAAAAAAACAGTGTCTGGTGTTTGTCGGTCAGGCATCTAACGATGTTGCGGGTATCCGGCAGAAAGCCCATATCGAGCATGCGGTCCGCCTCATCGATGACCAGTACCTCGATATTGGATACATCCACATTGCCTTTTAACAGATGGTCCAATAAACGGCCCGGGCAGGCCACGATTATCTCAGCGCCTCGCTTCAAGGCCAGGGTCTGCTGCGTCATACTGACACCGCCGTATATCGATATACAGCGCAGCCCGGTATAACGAGCCAGTACATTAATCGTCTCACTGGTCTGCTCAGCCAGTTCACGGGTAGGTGATATTATCAGTGCCCGCAGCTGTCCTCGCGGACAATTTATCAGACGGTGCAGGATGGGCAGTACAAAAGCCGCGGTCTTGCCGGTACCTGTTTGGGCCAGCCCGACGATATCTCGCCCCTGCATAATTACCGGAATAGATTCAAGCTGTATCGGGGTAGGCTCGGTATAACCCTGCGCCCGTATACCCGCCATTACTTTAGTGTTAAGATTGAAAACTTCGAAATTCATTATTCTCCCTGGATTATATTTATTAACAAAAAACTTTTTATTTTCTTGATGGGCCGGAGCTTTCCGACCTGTAACTCTGATTTTATAAAGTGTTATCCATATCTGCTACATAAGTCCCGGCGACAAACCGGTTTATCTCCTCCAGGCTGCAAAAATACGACCGGTTGACTGCCGCATAAGCTAACGGCAGGATACATGCGGTGGATATCTTCATTGTTGAAACAGCCGCCATTATCGCCGGATTTCCCGGCTCTTCTGCTAAAACGTCAGGCAGGACAACGTCGGGGCCCACAGGTGAAACCTTTGGCAGCGCAAAATTCCTGTTCCTTAGCGATAAAGTGGAAAGTTTTACCGCAACCGGCAGCTTGCAGCAATTATTTGAATAAGTCGTTGAATGACCTCCCCTTAATTACTTGGTTCAATCAGGGTCATCCAATGCTTTTGTAGTCAAAACGTTTACGAAGTATGTAACAACCTAAAACTAAACCAGTCTTTAGTTATTTTAACATGCTGGTTAAATACACACAAACTTTATTTTATCTCAGTAATTTTTATCACGGTTTAAAATATTTCCCTGTTATGAATCGAATATTGAATTCTGGATTCAAAAAGGTGTAACACCGGACAAATTACTATGCAAACCGGGAACGGCATACATAATATAGTATTCCGGGATAGATCGTCCCTCCAAACATTACGAAAAGATTATTGTATAATTCACTTCCGGCGAGTTAAGATACATAAGAAAATATCTAATCGATTATAGCTAACTAATTCTGACAATACAGTCTTGAATTGACAATTTTAATTAATACGCAAAAATTGAGTTAAAATGATTTTAAATCTGCCGTTATTTTCGTTAATATTTTTCGCGGGCGGAGTTATAACCCTGGCGCTCGCAGTGGTAATCTGGAAACGCCGTCCGGCGCCGGGTACTGTTCCGCTGTCGATTTTATTATTATCAGCGGCAATCTGGTGTCTGAGCAGCGCTTTCGAAGTAGGTTCAACTGAATTAACTTCCAGGCTAATCTTTGGTAAAATCTCCTACCTGGGGGTGGTCTCCAACGGTGTTTTCTGGCTGATCTTCACTCTGGACTATTCCGGTTCAAAAGTATGGCGGCGTCCGCGTAACCTGATCTGGCTTTGTGCTATTCCCGTAATCACGCTCGTTCTGGCCTGGACCAACGAGCTACACGGCTGGGTCTGGTCCGAGGTATATCCCACTCTCGGACCGCTGGGTGTCACCTGGGTCTGGGAACACGGCCCCTGGTTTCTGGTAAACCCGCTATACCAGTATTTGCTGTATTTCAGCGGTATTTTTGTTTTGATCCGATTCGGCTTGCAGCGCAGAAAGATTTACCGTAAACAGGTAATTATATTGATATTGGGCACACTGATACCCGTTATCGGCAGCATTTTATACGTATTGAGAATCGATCCGGCCGGAGGCTATGACCTGACCCCTCTGTATATGTGCGTGGCCTCGATTATCTACAGCATCACTATAATTCAGTTCCATTTCATGAATATACTGCCCGTGGCGTATCAGGAACTGGTTAAAATTAACCCTGATGGCATTTTGGTACTGGACCTGCAGGGCAATATCATGGAAATGAACCAGGCCACTGAAAAGATAAAAAGACTGGAAAAATCTTCAGTTCAGGGCACTCCTCTGTCTGAAGTCTGGCCTGAACTCAATCAAATTGTTACCGGCCCGGCAGGAAATCAACCCTCTGAATTATCTGTCGGAACTCCCGACTCTCCCCTCACCGTTTATGTGAGAATGGTCGATTTGATTGGTAAAAAGAACGCTGTGGTCGGCCAACTGGTGGTCCTGCGTGATATCAGCGATCTTAAAAATGCTCATCAGAAACTGGAAGCACTCTATGCCAGTGAACACCGGCTCCGCGGCAGTCTTGAAGAAGAAATACAGAAGAGGAGCCAGTACTCCCGCGCAATAGTGCATGAATTGAAAACGCCGCTTACTTCCATCATTGCCACAGTCGATCTATTGCAGGAACAGGTCAAAGACCCGCTTCAGACGAGAATGGTGCAAAACATTTTACGCTCCTCGGTCAATCTGGAACAGAGAGTCAATGAGCTGTTTGAACTGGCCCGGGGAGAACTTGGTCTCATCAAAATCGAGCCGGTTCCCCTGGATATGGGCCGGCTGATCATAGAGATAGCCGCTGAGATAACTCCTGTAGCCCAGGAAAAAGGCCTCAAATTACGGACTGAAATACCTGCCGCTGCTTTAACTGTCCGGGGAGACAAAAGCCGTTTACGACAGGTCTTGATCAATCTGCTGGGCAATTCAATCAAGTTCACTTCCCGGGGCGGGATTATCATCAGGGCTGACCGTTATGATAACGCCTTCTTGCGAGTTCAGGTCGAAGATAGTGGGTCAGGTATAGACAGCGAACAAATGGAAAATCTTTTCGATCCCTACCGCCGCCATTCCAGAGAGAACGGTACCACTTCGGGAATGGGGCTGGGACTTTCACTCAGTAAAATCTTCGTTGAACTGCATCACGGCCGGATCTGGGCTGAAAGCAGGCGCGGCCAGGGCACTACCATCAGCTTTACCGTACCATTCGACACACCGGTCCCATCCCTTGCGGAAACTGACAACCTGACTGCCAATGAATTACCCGGGT
>DAOUFH010000005.1:0-4312 GCA_034429955.1 Dehalococcoidales bacterium | reverse complement strand
TTCCTATAAAGATGCTAAAAATATGTGGGAGGCCATGGAAAAGACCCGTCAGTACGGTTTCGGGCCGGAAGTCAAACGGCGTATCATGCTGGGTACCTATGCTCTTTCAGCCGGTTACTACGATGCCTACTACAAAAAAGCCCAGCAGGTCCGTACACTAATCCGGCGCGAATTCGACGCCGCTTTCACAAAATATGATGTTCTGCTGACACCCACTTCACCCACTGTACCCTTTAAAATTGGCGAAAAGACCGACGACCCGGTTCAAATGTACCTCAGCGATGTCTGTACCTTACCCATCAACATCGCCGGAGTACCCGCCCTTTCCATCCCGGCCGGTTTCGCCGGAGGGTTGCCGGTAGGACTGCAATTAATCGGCAAACCCTTTTCTGAAGAGACTCTATTCAGGGCTGCTTGCGCTTTTCAGCAGTTGACTGACTGGCATAAGCAGAAACCGCAGTTATAGACATGCAATCCACGGACCGGTTTCACCGTTTCTACAGGGTTTTAGCTGTACTGCTGACAGCAGCTATCGCCGGAATACTGGTCTGGCAGCTGGCTTATGATACAGGCTTCTTTTACCATGCTCTGGCGGCAGCCGTCGTAGTGGTTCTGGCTTTAACGCTTCTACTTTTCCTCCCTTTCAGACCGCAACACACCGTCAAAAAAGAGGAAGAGGAAAAATATTACGGCGCCGATGAGCACGGACAAATCTATATCTCGCCGGATGTAACCGATTCTCCGGCAATTCTAAGAGCCCAGCCCTACCGTACGTTCAGACAGCCGGTGATTAACCCCGGCGGAAGTGCGGATGAAAATCCCGAAGTTGCGGCTATTGAAAATCCAACTGCGGCCAAATCCGCAGCAGAGGACGGCAGCCAGCCGCAGGGCGAAGCCAATGCACCCTCCATGCCTATAGTAGAAGATGCCTCCAGTTTAACGGCCGAAGAAAAAGGTATACTCCTGAATGCAGTCTGGTACCGCTGTGAGAATCCTTACTGCAAATACACCCGTTTTCTGGATGTACATTATATCGTGCCCGAAAAAGAAGGCGGCAGCAACCGGCTGGACAATCTGATTGTGCTGTGTCCTTACTGCCACGACCTGACTCACCGCAATGAAATTCCCCTGGAAGAGCTACAGAGCTGGATAAAAAACAGGGAAAGCAGGTTCCGCTTTAATCCGCAGTGGAAATACCGTTAGCCGTCTGATTTGGCAGATCAAATAGAGCGGGCTTTTTAAAGTTTATTTGTCCGGTTTGGTACTGTTTTTAGCGCCCGCTTTAAGACTGCGCCAGATATAGACCAGTACCACCGTAACAACTATCAGGGCGGCTACCGCAATGCCAATCAAAATCAGACCCTGAGAGGTCTGCAGTCCGTCCGGGCGGGTAAAGGCGAAGATGGCTTCCCCGATAATAACCACGCCTACCAGAGCAATCAGAGCGATGACCAGCTTTATCTTAGGCATATCTCAACGCCCTCCTCTGCCTGAGCCCCAACTGGGATTGGGGAACAATTTGCGGTACATCCGGCATCTTTCGTTAGCGCACGACCAACCGATAATACGCTGGAAGAAAATCAGGTGTTTTTGTTTGACCGGGTAGACATCTTTGCTGCCGCAAAACGGGCATAGGGGTTCACCTTTGCCTGAATGTCGACCGGCATAATATTCTTCTTCTCTACTGGGCAACTAGACCTTCTCCCCAGCCTCTGCTGTTCCTGACGGTTGCTTGCGGTTCTGCGCAATTACCCGGCGAGTCATCTCAATCTCTTCCGGAGTGACTTTCTGCCGCATCTCCTCCAGCCCGCGCATAATTTCAGCGAAACGCGGGCCTTCGGCCGCCGATATCCACTCCAGCTGCAGGCGTTCGGGACGGATGCCCCATTTTTTGAACTTTTCCCACAGGCGCTCGACCCTTTTCTGAGTCTGATGGTTGGCGTTGATATAGTGACAATCGTTGATATGGCAACCCGAGACCAGCACAATGGGAGCACCTTTCTCGAAGGCCTCCAGTATAAAATCTTCGGAGACCCGCCCGCTACACATAGTGCGAATAAAACGGTTATTGGGCGGATATTGCAGGCGGGAGGTCCCGGCCAGGTCGCCGCCGGCATAACTGCACCAGTTGCACAGGAAGCTGATGATCTTTTTCTCAGGTTCGGAAGAAAGGGCCGCATTAATCTGCGATTTAATCATAGCATCGCTGAAATGCTGCATGGTAATCGCCTCAAACCGGCATTCCGCCGCACAGGTGCCGCAACCGGCGCAGGCCGCTGCGGTAATCACCGCCGGAGTTTTAGCTTTGATATCAACTTTAATAGCGCCATAAGGGCAAACTTTAGCGCAGGCCCCGCAAGAGACACACTTGTCAGCCACCACCTGGGCCTTAATCGCCTCGCCTTTGATTTTTCCGGCATTCAATAGAATAGAGCTACGGGCCGCCGCTGCTCCGGCCTGGGTAACGCTGTCCTTGATATCTTTGGGGGCTTCCACCGTGCCGGCATAAAATATACCGGGAGTGGGCGCATCCACCGGTTTCAGCTTGGGATGGGCTTCCATTAAAAAGCCGTCGGAAGTCTGGGAAAGATTTAAAGTCGTAGCCAGTTGTTTGAGCTCAGCTCTGGGTTCCAGTCCGACCGACAGCACTATCATATCCAGCGCATATTCCTCTATCCGGGAAGTGGTGGTGTTTTCCACCTTGATGGTCAGGTTACGGGTCCGGGGGTCTTCTTTGATTTCACCGGGGAAGCCCCGCACATAGTGCACCCCGCCTTCTTTGGAGCGCCGCAGCAGGTCTTCGAAACCTTTGCCGAAAGCCCGGATATCCATATAGAAAACATAGATCTCAGTATCCGGATAGTGTTCCAGAATCAGCAGGCTGTCTTTAACGGTATTCATACAGCAGACATTGGAGCAATAGGGATTGCCGCGGTTATCAGTACGCGAACCGATACACTGGATGAAACCGATGCGTTTGGGCGTAACACGGTCGGAAGGACGTACCAGGTGGCCATCGGTGGGGCCGCCTCCGCAGATCAAACGCTCGAATTCCATAGTGGTAATAACGTTCTCAAATTTACCGTAGCCGTATTCTTTCAGTTTGGTCGGGTCGTAAACCCCCATGCCGGTAGCTACGATAATGGCGCCGACCTTCAGGTCTTCATAACTGTCTTTGGCATTTAAATCAATGCATTTTTTATCGCAGGCTTCAATGCATTTGACGCAGGCCACCGGATTGTTCCCCAGACAATGTTCCATATCAATCAAATAAGCCGAAGGCACCGCCTGAGGGAAGGGGATATGGATGCCTTTACGGGTGGAAAAGCCCTGCTGGAATTCATCCGGCACGGTCACAGGACAGGCTTCAGCACATTTACCGCAGGCCGTACATTCTTTTTCATTGACATAGCGGGCTTTATGGCGTACCCGAACCGTAAAATTGCCGACATAGCCCGACACCTGCTCGATATCGGTGTAAGCCATCAGCTTTATCCGGGGATGTCTGCCGACATCCATCATCTTGGGGCCCAGCACGCAGATCGAACAGTCCATGGTCGGAAAAGTCTTGTCCAGGGCGGCCATCATACCGCCGATTGAAGCCTGCTCCTCCACCAGATAGACCTGGTGTCCGGCATCGGCCAGGTCCAGAGCAGCCTGAATTCCGGCCACACCGCCGCCGATTACCAGGGCGGCATCGGTTACCGGTATCTCGATCTCGGTCTGAGGCTGCAACAAGGCCGCCCGGGCCGTTGAAATCTTGACGATGTCTTTGGCTTTTTCAGTGGCGGCCTCACGGTCATGCAGATGCACCCAGCTGCAGTGCTCACGCAGGCTGCCCATCTCCAGCAGATAGGGATTTAGACCGGCTTCCGCGATACAGGCCCGGAAAGTCGATTCATGCAGACGGGGAGTACAGGAGGCCACTACCACCCGGTTAACGTTGTTTTCGAGAATAGTCTTTTTAACTTCCTGCTGACCGGGGTCGGAACAGGTATAGCGGTTGCGCACCGCCACCACCACACCGGGCAGTTTTTCAGCGTACTCTCTGACTGCTTCCGTATCCACTGAACCGGCGATATTCAGACCGCAATCGCATACAAATACCCCAATTCTGATTTCCTCATCTGCCATTATTTTCCCTCCGACAATGGAGACTGCCTGAACATAACCATTATATCAACTATGCAACCGGACCGGCGGAATCCGCCAGTTCCAGCAGGTCGACTACCTCTACCCCGGCCTCTTTACATTCAGCATTTTTCTGCGCACACTTGAGATGAATCTGGCACTTGGGACAGGCCGTTACCAG
>DAOUFH010000004.1:0-8568 GCA_034429955.1 Dehalococcoidales bacterium | reverse complement strand
CAGCTATCGCTACACGCCTGCAGCAGCTGGTCCCGGAAGCTAAAATCGATGTAGCCCACGGGCAGATGCCGGAAGACCAACTGGAAAAAGTGATGTTCAGCTTTCAGCGGGGCGAATTCAACGTGCTGGTCTGCACCACCATTATCGAATCCGGGCTGGATATTCCCAATGTCAATACTCTGATTGTCAACCGGGCCGACCGTTTCGGTCTGACCCAGTTATATCAGTTAAGAGGACGCATCGGCCGTGGCAGCAACCTGGCTTATGCTTATTTCCTGTATGAAAAGAACAAGCGGCTGACGCCGGTAGCAGAAAAACGCTTAAGAACGATATATGAGGCCACCGAACTGGGGGCCGGTTTCGGTATAGCCATGAAAGACCTGGAAATCAGAGGTGCCGGCAACTTGCTGGGTATGAAACAAAGCGGCAATATCAGTGCAGTGGGTTTCAATTTATACACCCAGATGCTGGCAGATGCAGTAGAAGACCAGAAAGCCTTGAGAAGCGGGAAAAGAGCACCTCAGGCTAAAAGGCTGCCCGACACTTCAATCGACCTGCCGCTTAAAGCCTTTATACCGGAGGACTATATCACGGAAGTGGATATGCGGCTAAGTATTTACCAGAGAATCACCGGACTGAACGACATCACGGAAGCGGAAGACCTGGGCCAAGAGCTCAGCGACCGTTTCGGCAAGCTGCCTGTTGAAGTCAGCAACCTGTTATATATCGTTAAAATCAAAGCCTTGTGCCTCAAGGCCGGCATAGAGAGTATATCGACCAACGACGACCTGGTTACCATCCGGATATTGCCCGGGCTCCAGTACAAGCGAGAAAACCTGGTACATTTCTACCGGTACGGTCTGAAAATCGGCTTTACCCAGCTTATCGTCAGTTTAAAGAGATGCGGCCAGACCTGGCAGAAAGTGCTGGAAGACATCGTCAGGGCGGCCGCACTTTAGACCGGGCAAGTTAAGCTGAATAACTGACTAACGTCGCTCAATAGATACGCTTTATAATATAAACAAATTACTCTGAAAGGCGGAAAGATGGAAACGAATTGGCTGCAACTCTGGCGAGACCTGATGTACAATCAAACAGCAAGCGAAAGCAGGGAGAAACTACTGAGGTATAAAGAGCATATCCGCAAGAAACAAGAACGACCCGACCCTCTGCTGGACTTTATAGTTGAAAAAGCTGAAAGCACGGAAACGGCCATCGATATCGGTCCGGGCACCGGACGCTGGACGATTCCTCTGGCCCGCAAAATCAGGCAGGTAACCGCTGTCGAGCCTTCGCCTGAGATGGCTGAAACCTTGAGAGAAAACATCCGGGCAGCCGGGCTGAATAATGTTGAAATAGTATCTTCACTATGGGAAAAAGCGGACCTGCCGCAGCATGATTTTTGTGTTTGCGCACATGCCATGTACAATAGCCCTGACCTGGCCGATTTTATAGCCAGAATGGAAAAACACAGCCGCAGAACCTGTTATCTTTCCATTCGCATTCCTCCCATCGACGGCATTATGGCTGAACTATCCCGGATAGTATACGGACGCAGCCATGACAGCGCGGACGCCATCATTGCTTTCAATGCCCTGTTCAGTCTGGGCAGATTACCCAATCTGCTGATTGAGGAAAATATCGTACACTGGCATAATCACAGCCAGGAAGAAGCCTTCGACAGAGCTAAACGGCACCTTAACCTTCAAGCTGAAACCGGCTATGATGAACTGATCCAAACAGTGCTGCAACACCGCTTAAAACAGGAAAACGGTCATTATATCTGGCCGGACGGCATGCGTTCAGCTCTGATTTACTGGACACCCTCTATCAATTTATGATTCAGGAATTGTGAGGAAAGAGGTTGAGTCTTTCGTGATTCGTTTTTATTTTCTGGTAGGCAGGCAGGGATAAGCCCTGTCTGCCAGTTCATTTAAGTATTTTGGTAATTCGAATTTTATCGGGCTATTGGTAGCCTGTACCTGAGGAGCATGACGTGGGAACAGTGCTTGAAGTGCCGCAGCTGGCCTGGCATGGGGCTAACGGCTTTAAACTGGACTTTCCGGACGGCTGGAACGTCCGGACGGTCAATATGGAAGGTTACGACCGGCCTGCTTTGCTGCCGGGTCAAATCCGGGCGGCAATCCGCTTTCCTCTCGGCTCAAAGCCCATACATGAACTGGCCAGGGGCAAAAAGCAGGTAGTGATTATTTTTGATGACATTCAAAGAGCTACCCGTTGTGCTGAAATAGTACCTTTTATCATAGAGGAACTGCAAGAAGCCGGTATCAGCGACCGCCAAATAAGGTTCATCGGCGCCTGCGGTCTGCATGGAGTGATGAACCGCTCCGACTTTGCTAAAAAACTGGGTGAGGAAATCGTCAGCCGTTATCCGGTCTATAATCATAATGCCTTTAGCTGCTGCCAGGAGGCCGGAACCACCAGTCTGGGCACGAAACTGCTGGTCAATGCCGAAGTCCTGCAATGCGATTTTAAAATTGCGGTCGGCAGCACTGCGCCGCATTCTTTCGCCGGTTTCAGCGGAGGCGCGAAAATCATCTTGCCGGGAATCTGTCATTATGATACCGTAGTACAATTTCATACCATGGGCAGTAAATTTAAAAAAGAGCATCCGGAAATAAAGATCGGCACCGGCGTGATTGAAAACAACCCGCTGCGGGCAGATATGGAAGAAGCAGCCTCCCTGGTGGGTCTGGACTTCAAGATAGATACTCTGATAAACGGCTGGGGAGACATTTCAGCTGTTTATGCCGGCAGTCTGAAAGAGGCTTATGCCAGAGCCGTGCAGGATGCCGCCAATCATTATAACAGCCCGTTATGCCGCGACCGGGATATCGTCATCGCCAATACCTATGCCAAAGCAGCCGAGTGTGAATCCGGTCTGGAGATCGCTTACGGAGCAGTCAAAGCAACAGGCGGTGAAGTGGTTTTGATAGGTAATACTCCGGACGGGCACGTCTCCCATTACCTGGCAGGGCCCTGGGGCCAGACCAATATCAGCGCTTTGCAGATGCAGGTGAAAATACCGGATAAAGTCAGACGTCTGATCATTCTGAATACCTATCCGGACCGGACCATCCTGGGCTATTTCGCAGACCGGGAGAAAATCACCCTGGCCGCCAGTTGGGAGGAAACCCTGGCCCTGCTTAAAAAGGGCTACCCGGCCGGCGCAGACGTCGCGGTCTATCCCAATTCTGAAACCCAATACTGTTCGGAGCAGGAAATAGCCTCAACTCTAAGTTTTGAAAATAAAAAGTCTTAAACAGGAGGCAACTGTATGAGAGTACTGGGAATTGCGGCCAGTCCGCGCCGGAACGGCAATACTGAAATTATGGTAAAAGAGGCTCTGCATACAGCCGGGGAAGCCGGCTGTGAAACCGAGCTATTCACCTGCTACGGTAAACAGCTGGGACCCTGTCTGGCCTGCGGCAGTTGTTTCAAGACTGGAGAATGCCTGCAGAAAGATGATATGGGAGAGCTTTATGAGGCCTATACCCGGGCTGACGGTATTATATTCGGTTCTCCGGTATATTTTCATAATGTCAGCGCCCAGGCCAAGATAATCATGGACCGCACCTTCGCTTTGCTCAAAGAGCGCAGTCTGCAAGGCAAGGTGGGCGGAGCAATCACCACGGTCAGAAGAATCGGCGGTTCGCAAAGCCGGGCCCTGATCTATGACTTTTTCATTGCTCACGGGATAATCGTGGCGGATGGAGCTATCGGTTACGGGCCCGATCCGGGAGATGTTTTAACCGGTCCCGGCGGCGGAATCAACCTTACCGCCATGGAAGAAGCCGGTAAAGTGGGCCGGGCGGTAGCGGAGCTAATTAAAAAGCTGGCAGGCTGAAAGTTTATGAGGCAGCAGGCTTACGCACGTATTTAAGAAAGAAATACAACCCGATAAGGCCGGCGATAATCACCGCCATGGCAGTCAGCTGGGCCTGCTTCAAACCCCAGATGATAATTTCGTTATCGCGCCAGAAAAACACGATAATCTGGCCGAGTGAATACAGGAAAATATAGATAAAGAAAAGCATGCCCGGCCGGAATTTATTACGTAACGGAAACAATATCGTAAACAGGATGATATTCGAGATAGCTTCATAAACAGCCGCCGGATGATAAGCCAGGTAATGGGTGGGTGCAAAAGAATCAGGGTGAATATAAGTGAATCCCCAGGGTAAATCGGTGGGATAACCCAGAACATCGCCGTTGATGATATTACCTATCCGTCCGAAAAACTGGCCGACTACTGCGAATAACACCGCTACATCCAGCATAGTCCAGATATTCATCTTTTGCCGCCAGGCCAGTATGATAACTACGGCCACTACCGCAAAGATAGCTCCGTAAAAAGCCATACCGCCCTCCCAGACTGCAAATATCCGCCAGGGCTGAGCCAGATATTCCTGAATCGGCTGCTGTATTACGAAATACAAACGGGCCCCCACTAACCCTGCCGGAATAGCCCAGACGACAATGTTGGATAATTGCTCAAGGGTTACGCCCTTGGATTTGGCATAAGGCCAGGCCACCAGCAAGCCGATAACGATTCCAACTACATACATCAGTCCATACCAGCGGACCTGTAAAGTACCTACAGAAAAAAGGACCGGATCGATATTGATAACCATGACGCCTCTTTAAATATTAATCAGCCGGTCTGCCGCAGCGGTCGCAGGAATAGCGCAGCATCCAGACAGCCATCACTATCACCCAGATAATAGTATCCGCCACCAGCAACCGTTCAAACAGGCCGAACCAGCCCTGTTTCTCCGCGAATATGACGATGCAGAGCATTAAAACCAGAGCCAGGACAGCCGTAATTATAGAAAATTTGACCAGCGGATTGAAGAATTTTTCCTTTTTCAAGCTGGGCACAATCAAGACAGCCGCCGCAGGAAACAGCCAGAAAATAAGCTTGGCTGAGTAAATATGAATAGAGCCTTCGATAGTTTTGACATCGGGAGAGACATCGGTATGAAAGGCTCCCACCATCAGCAGGCTGAAGCCGAAGAGTACCAGAATCGCCAGGCTGAAGCCAAAGAAGCGGCCGCCTTTAATTGTAAAAAAAATGCCGGCGGTAAAGATTTCAACCAGCAAACCCCAGGCTAAAAATCCGATGGTCTGTACCCAGCCCAGCTTACTATAAGCCAGGCTGCTGATAGAATTGGTGATAATACTGTAATTTTCAGTCGTAGCGATAGTGATAAACTCCGCTGCTATAAAAATCAGAGGACCCAAAATACCGCCGATAGCCAGAATTCCGTTGAAACCCAGCTTGCCGACCAGAGGACGGGCAAGCAAATTTTGGAAATTGGCGATATTCGTCGACATCAAATTCTCCACTACATTGCCGGGGCTTTTTTACATTATAGTTTTGGATAGACCTGTGTGCAATAAAATCTGACAGACAGGATATTTGTATTCAGCTTGAACTCTAGCTTTAGTACCATATTGCCGGCAGCCTTTATAATATAATAATATATCACTCCAATATATCGTATTATATGATTTAAGGCAGATACTAAGGCTGGTGGCAGGATTCAGGCTGTGGCATACCCGGCCGACCAAATTGCTATGAGGTGATTGGCATGCGGGTCTCTAAGATATATCTGATAGTGGCTCTGATAGCTTTTATCTTGATTGTATTAGGCACGGTCTCTTTTTTCACTGCGACCCACTGGGCCTGCCTGACAACGCAAGAAGCGGTCCAGTCGCCAGGGATAACCACACTTCCGGAGTCTGACGTCACCACAGAGTGGGCAGGCCTCCAATGTAAACTCGCCAACTATTCAATCCGGCCGGTGTATTACGGGGCGCAGTTCTCAGTCGAAAAATGGGTGGCAGACCGATGGGAGGAGTTGCCCGCACCGGAAGGTTTAAGGTTCGAGCTAGGTATTAACAATTTAAGGCCGTTTTCTTCAGTAGAACGGTTCTATCCCACCGGCTTGTTTACAGCCAACTCAGGAGAGGGTTTATACAGGATCAAGCAGAACATCTGGGTCGGGGAACACCAGAAGGCAAACGAACAGGCTCTTTACTGTCAGTTCACCCTAAGCTGATTATAATCAATATCAGGCTTTCTTTAATATCAGCCCCGGCGGGTGGCAATCCAGTATAGATATACGCCCAGGATAAAGACAGCCGCCAGAGCCAGAGGTATGATCCACCAGCTTAAGACGTTCAGACCCCGGGAAACCGTTTGCTGCAGACCGGCAGCCAGTGCCGCTACAGCCAGAGCAAACAGCAGCACCCCGGCGGCGATCAGGTAAACCCAAAGATGGTTCTTATAACGTATGCTGTTGATATCCGGTTCAGACGCCCTTGAGCGGGTCAAAGTCAGGCCTTCTTTTTTTAACATAGAGGTCATATCCAGTATCCACCAGGCAGTCAGGATTAACAGACCGATCGCCAGTGCCGACGGAAAAGTGAGAGTATCGGGAATATTCACATCCGCACCGACTATACTGAAAATCGGCATTTCATTAAAGCTGAAGATGGCCGGCAGGGAAAGTAACAGAGCCACGACCGCGAGCGTCTGACCGCTGCTGTTCTTCCAGATGACCGTCAGCAGTCCCAGCAGCAGAAGCAATCCCAGGATGATCAGATGCAAATTGGCAGAAGCAGGCTGATTAATCTTTTCAAGCAGGCTCTGCAAGCCGGTATAGACTCCGCTGGAGCGTAAAGCGGTAGTGCCGCCCAATGCCAGAGCTGCTATACAGAAGATATCGGTCAAAAATATTAATAACCTTGAAACGTTCATCTTTTTCTCAAAGAACGCAGCAGAGCGGCATTGAGATTTTCTTTGAAGGGGTCCCAGTTTAGCACTACGGCTCCCAGCGCACGCAACTGCATTGCCTGAGGACGGGAGTGCAATTGCATCAGCAGAACGGCATTATCGTCGATATCGGTATCGCCTTTGACCATAGCATAGCCGGGTATATTGACCACCATCACCGGTGATTTGCGCCGGCGGGGCCCTTTAATTCTGCCCAACACTTTAACTCCGGTAATAATATTAGAAGCAAAACGGTTATCCAGCCGGGTGATGATTACGCAAAGAGGATTGTAACCCAGGATATAACGTTTGCATTTTTCCACCGCCAGAGGAAATTCATCGAAAGAAGTGCCGGGCTTGATATCCAGAAGCTGGCGGGAAACTTTTATAAACTGCTTGCGTCCGGCATCGGGATAAAAAAGCTCGCTCTGATTATTGAAGACATAGAGTCCGACCCTGTACCCTCGATTCGAATAATAATACAATACCGAGTTGGCAGCTTCCAGACAATATTCAAAGGCATTTCTGATATCGGTACCCACCTCCAGCATTCTGGAGGCATCCAGGAATATCCAGACCGATTTTTTGCCTTCCACCTCAAACTCATTAGTCAAGGGCCAGGGATTGGGCGAGGCTAATCTGGCGGTAGCTTTCCAGTTGATATTTTTGATAGGGTCCCCGGCGATATAGCGCCTGATTTCTCGAAAATCGGTAGTCTGCACCCCGATTTTAGCGATATCAATTGTCGGGAAAGGCGATTCGGCCTGACCCGGAATACCCCTGATATTTCTGACATTATAAATACGATGGTATACCGCCAGCGTATGCAGTTCGCCCAGAGTGTCTTCGAGCGAAGGTCTCATCCAGATGACATGGCGGCTTTGATATTTCAGCGGTAAAAAGACGTAATTGCCGCGTTTGGAACAGCGGACGGTAAAGGAAAACTCGACCTTGCGTTCTCGCCAGCCTTTCCAGAACAGCCGGAAATTACTGCCTTTTTCAAGTGAAAAATGCGGCGGGACATCCTGATGTAAAGTGAAGGTACCAAAACCCGCAGGTACCACGATACTAAAGTGCAATTCAATGATATCCCCCACCCAGGCTCGTTCCGGCACAGAGCTGTCAACCATTTGGAAGCGGCCGGGCGGAGAGATAAATACGCCCAGTACAATCAGTCCCATCGGTACCAGGCTCATGATTATGAGTATGCGATTGCCCAGTACCAGTCCTGCTATCAGTAGCAGGCTGAAGAGTGTAATATACTTGACGGAACGGGTGGTTAACATAATATTATCTCGGCTGAAAATCGACCGGCACCGGAACTGCAGCCACTATCTCGTCGATAATCGCTGCCGGTTTAAAACCTTCCAGGGTCTCTTCAATATTTAATATCAGGCGGTGCGCCAGAGCTTCCCCGGTGAAATATTTAACATCATCCGGCGTCACATAGTCACGACCGTTGAGCAGAGCCATCGCCCGGCTGATTTTCAGTAAAGCCAGCCCGCCCCTGGGACTGGCGCCGATATCGATTTTGGGATGCTGGCGGGTATCCCGTACAATCCGGCTGACATAGTCCAGAATCGACTTATCGATATAAATCTCTTGTTCGACCCTGTTTTGCAGCTCGATGAAACGCTCTGTTTCTATCACCGCCTCAACATCCTGGCTGGGGTCGTCCTTCTGCCAGCCGATACGGCGGGTCAGAATGTCGCTTTCCTGCTCCAGTGTCTCGGCATAACCCATTGATAGTTTGAGCATGAAACGGT
>DAOUFH010000003.1:0-6285 GCA_034429955.1 Dehalococcoidales bacterium | reverse complement strand
GCATAGGGCGTTGCTCCTTTTATTGATTGGTCTCTTTAGAAGGATACGCCCTATTTTTTATTCGTCAACTATTTTACACAATTAATTTTACGTCACCGTCAGCCGTCGACTATTGTAACACTTCCCTCGAATATGCTATACTTGGTTTAGGTAAAAGTGGGATAGACGCCCACTTTTTTAATTGTTTAAAATTGGAAAACTCGAGGTTAATCCGGCTGGTCCGGCAAAGCAATTGATTATACGGGCTGGAGGTTAGTTTTAAAAATGAAGAGCGATTTTTTGCTCGCTATAACTCAACTCTCAGCTGAGAAAAATTTACCTAAAGAGGTCGTTCTGGGGGCGGTGGAATCGGCGCTGGTTTCAGCATATCGTAAAGAGCACTTCCTGCCTAACCAGAACATCTCCGTTAAAATCAGCTCGACAACCGGTAAAGTTGAAGTATGGGCAGAAAAAACAGTGGTGGAAAAAGTTGAAGACGACCGTAAGGACGTCAGCCTGACGCAGGCCAAAAAAATCAATCCAGCCGCCCAACTGGGCGATTTGCTGATGGTCGAATCGACGCCGGCCAATGCCGGTCGAATCGCAGCCCAGACCGCCAAGCAGGTTATTCTGCAACGTCTGCATGAAGCTGAGCATTCAGCTATTTTTGAAGAATATGCCGGCAAGTCCAACGACATCATTACCGGTGTAATTCAACGAACCGAAGCCAAACAAATCTTCGTTAACCTGGGCAGAATCGAGGCAGTTTTGCCTGCTACCGAACAGGCCCCCGGCGAAAGATACCGGGTAGGCCAGAGACTGCGCGTATACGTGGTGGAAGTAGCCAAGACCCCCAAGGGGCCCAAGGTTATCGTCTCCCGTTCTCATCCCAACCTGTTAAGAAGGTTGTTCGAACTGGAAGTGCCCGAGGTATTCAACGGCATCGTTGAGATAAAATCGATTGCCCGCGAAGCCGGTTACCGCAGTAAGGTAGCTGTAGCCGCCAAACAGGACGGCATCGACCCGGTTGGTTGTTGCGTGGGACTGCGCGGTATCCGCATACAAAATATCGTCAATGAGTTGAACGGCGAAAAGATCGATGTGGTGGCCTGGAATAAAGATATCCCGGCCTTCATCGCCAATGCCCTCAGTCCGGCCCAGGTTCTGAGCGTAGAATTGAACTCGGATATCGCTACTGTAGTAGTGCCGGATAAACACCTGTCGCTGGCTATCGGCAAAGACGGGCAGAATGCCCGTCTGGCCGCCAAGCTGACAGGCTGGAGAATCGATATCAAGAGCGCTTCGGTAGCCGAAGCTGAAAAAGCGGCCAAGGCTCCTCCCGCCGAGGAAGTTAAAGTCGCAGAAGCGGTAGCGGAGGCAGTACCGGCCGCCGCAGAAACAGCGGCAGAGGTACCGGCCGCAGCGGCCGAACCGGTAGTTGCGGAAGCAGAGCCGCAACCAGTAGCCGCCACCCTGTCTGAAGAAGACCTGCTACTGGCCGAACCAGAGCCGGAAGAAGAAACGGAAGAGGAAGCGGCGGAAGAAACCGGCGAAACAGTCTTGAGCGCTAACTTTATACCGCGGCGTATTATCCAGCCTCGTAATGACAACAAGTCTCAAATCCGTTTCGCCGAGGATATTTTCTCAAACCGTCCAGGACGGTCTGAGGATAGAAACCGTAAGAAAAAGAAGAGATTTAACCCGAATCGAGCCAAAACGGACGATTCTGAAAATGATATCTAAGTCCAGCACTGCATCAACCAGGCATATCCCCAAAAGGACCTGTATAGCCTGCAGGAAGACCGGCGGCAAGCGGGAACTGGTGCGCATTGTACGCACTGTTAGCGGGGGGGTGGAGGTTGATTTGAGCGGCAAACAGTCCGGTAGAGGGGCTTACCTGTGTCCGGATTTCATCTGCTGGAATAACGCGCTGAAGTCAGGGAAAATAGAACAGGCCTTGAAGACCAGCCTCTCTGCTCAAGATAAAGAGGCGCTTGTAATTTATGCCAGAGGATTTGATAATATAAAGCAATCCTCCAGCTAGTCCCCCGGCGCGGGACAGGCGACAACATGTCGGGAAGGAGTGATAATTAGTGGCAAACGTAAATAAATCCGGTGAAGTGAAAGTGAGTGAGCGTTCCACTACTCCGAAAGCTCCGGTAGTTGAACTGCCGGCGTCTATCAGCGTCAAAGACCTGGCCGACCAGTTGCACATCACTCCCATCGAAGCCATCAAACAGTTGATGCGCAGCGGCATTATGGCTAATGTTAACCAGGTCATCAATTATGACGTGGCTGCCGGAGTAGCCAGCAGCTATGGTTACAACGTCAAACCCAAGGCTAAAGCCAAAGTGGCGGCCAGCGCCGCCGTCAAGATAAAGAAGCAGGTCAAAGAAGAAAAAAGCTCCGACCTGCAGCCCCGTCCTCCGGTAATTACCATTATGGGACACGTCGACCACGGCAAGACCCGCCTGCTGGATGCCATCCGTCAGGCCAATGTCATGGATTCCGAAGCCGGAGGCATCACACAGCATATCGGCGCTTACCAGGTGGAAATCGACGGCAGAAAGCTTACTTTCCTGGATACCCCCGGCCATGAAGCCTTCACCGCTATGCGAGCCCGCGGCGCCCAGGTAACCGATGTCGCTGTGCTGGTAGTGGCCGCTGATGACGGCGTCATGCCGCAGACCATTGAAGCCATCAACCATGCCAAGGCGGCCGGAGTCCCTATTCTGGTAGCCATCAATAAAATAGATAAAGAGAGTGCCAATCCCGACCAGGTCAAACAACAGCTGGCGGCTAACGGGCTGGTGGTTGAAGAGTGGGGCGGCGATGTTATCGCAGTCCCGGTTTCGGCCCGTGAGAAAAAAGGCATCCCAGAGTTGCTTGAAAATATCCTGCTGCTGGCCGAAATGGAAGACCTCAAAGCCAATCCCAATAAATCGGCCACCGGTGTGGTAATCGAAGCCGAAATGGACAAGAACCGTGGGCCTCTGGCGACCGTGCTGGTACAGAACGGCACCCTTAAGCCGGGTGATATCGTCGTAGTAGGTAACACCTGGGGCAAGGTTAAAGCCATGTTCAGTGACAAGGGCAAACAGATCCGCAAGGCTGAACCGTCTGTGCCGACCGAAATACTGGGTCTGAATGAAGTACCCCAGGTCGGCGATGCCTTTGTGGTGGTAGCGGATGAAGCCCGTGCCCGGACGCTAATCCAGTCCCGCCAGCTTCAGCAGAAGCAAAAAGAGGCCAAAGGCCTGCGGCTGGATACTTTCTTCGATGAAATTTCCGCCGGTAAGGTCAAGGAACTCAATATTATACTTAAAACCGATGTACAGGGCAGCGTCGAGCCCATCAAGAACTCGCTGGAAAAGCTGGGCTCCCAGGAAGTCCAAGTCAGGATTATCCACAGCTCGACCGGCAATATCACCGAGGGCGATGTTATGCTGGCTCTGGCCTCGGAAGGTCTGATTATCGGCTTTAATACGGATGTCGAAACAGGCGCCCGCCGTCTGGCTGACAGCAAAGGCGTGGATATCCGGGTTTACAATGTAATTTACGGGTTGATCGACGATGTCGAAAAAGCCCTGAAAGGCCTGCTTGAGCCGACTATTGTTGAAGTCATCGAGGGACGCGCCGAAGTACGCCAGGTCTTTCCGGCCGGCAAAGGCGCCAAAGTCGCCGGCAGTTATGTTACCGAGGGTAAAATCAGCCGCAACTCGTCGTTACGGGTCATCCGCAAGGGTAAGGTGGTTGCGGATACCGCAGTCATCAGCATGCGCCGCTTCAAAGATGATGTTAAAGAGGTGGCTACCGGATTTGAATGCGGCATAGGGTTGAAGGACTTCAACGACATCCAGGTCGGCGATATCTTGGAGTTTTACCGTAAACAGCAGCAAAATCCCTGACACTCCTCCGCTTGCTAAAGCTAATACACCTGCCTCAGGCGGATTATAATGCGCCTGAGCGAGGACTGATGTAAATTGCCGCAGACCCATCGTATTGAAAAAGTAAATCAGCTTATCCGCCAGGAAATCAGCAATCTGCTGCTACGCGAGACCAAAGACCCGCGTCTGAGCGGTTATATTTCAATCAATTCCGTCAGCACTACGCCCGATTTAAGGCACGCCAAAGTTATGGTCAGCTGTGTTTGCGAAGAAGCCCGCAAGAAAGAAATTCTGGAGGCCCTGCACAGCGCCTCCGGATTTTTCCGCAGCGAAATGGCCAGGCACTTCAAAATCCGCCGGGTTCCGGAACTGCATTTCAACTGGGACAGCTCGATTGAG
Source organism: Dehalococcoidales bacterium (assembly GCA_034429955.1). GTDB lineage: Bacteria > Chloroflexota > Dehalococcoidia > Dehalococcoidales > UBA3254 > DATIKD01. Next base: position 2,020 of record DAOUFH010000003.1, on the reverse strand, counting down.
CGCGGTTCGGACCTGCTGGTTTTTATGGACCGGGTCAAGGCCGACGATGCGGCCAAACAGAACAGCGAAGGCTAAATGGACGGAATCCTCAATATCAACAAGCCGGCCGGACTGACCTCTTTTGCCGTAGTTTCCAGGGTCAAGCGTATCACGGGCGAAAAACACTGCGGGCATGCCGGCACCCTTGATCCGCTGGCGACCGGAGTCCTGCTGGTATGCCTGGGACAGGCCACCCGCATACTGGAATATCTCTTCGAGGATAACAAGACCTACCTGGCTGAGATAAAGCTGGGGATAACGACCGATTCATACGACTCCAGCGGCAAGCTGACCGGACAGGCCGATGCCTCAGGAATCGAACTGAAAGAGGTCGAGCAGGTACTCAATCAATTCAAGGGCTGCATAGAGCAGCAGCCTCCCATGTACAGTGCCCTCAAACACCACGGTCAACCCCTCTACAGGCTGGCCCGTCAGGGCATCGAAGTGGAGCGTAAAAGCCGCCTGATACAGATCTACCGTCTGGAGATAATCCGCTGGGAGCTTCCGCTCTTCCATCTGGAAGTAGAATGCAGCAAAGGCACTTATATCCGTTCGCTGGCGCACGATATAGGTCGGGCTCTGGGCTGCGGCGCGATAATGCAAAATCTGACCAGGCTCAGAGCCGGCAGTTTCGACATCGCAGATTCCATCAGTCTGGAACAGCTTGAAACAAGTTTTAAAGCCGGACAGGGAGAGGGCCTATTGCAGCCCGCCGACCGGGCCCTGCAACACCTGGCGGTGATTATAGTCAATCCCGAGCAGCAAAGCCGCCTGGTCAACGGTCGTCCGGTCGCCCTGTCGGAAAAAACTTATCCGGACGGGCAAATCTGCCGGATTTATAATCAAAACGGCGCTTTTATCGGCATCGCCCGTTATACAGCCGAACAAAAGTGCTGGCAACCCCTGAAAATATTGGCCGCCGGTTGTGGCCGTCAATCCTGTACAGACGCATAAAAGCTGGCGATAGCCTCCCGCCGGCCTTTTTCCTTGTTTACAACCGCAGTTTATGTTATTCTCAGTGCATGATATACGACTTTCACACCCATACCTCATTAAGCGACGGAGAGCTTTCACCCATGGAAATGCTGCGGCGGACCGCGGTAGCCGGATACAGCGCGGTAGCTTTAACCGACCATGCCGCCAGCGGAGACATGCAGCGTATTGTCTCGGAAGTCCTGGAAGTCTGCCGTTTGGCCTGGAAATACTGGCAGATTACCGCCATTCCCGGCATAGAGCTTACCCACTGTCCGGCCAAAGCTATTGCAGGTCTGGCCCGGGCCGCCAAGGAAGCCGGGGCCTGGATTGTAGTGGTACACGGCGAGACAATCGTAGAGCCGGTTGAACCCGGCACCAATCTGGCCGCAGTTCAAAGCCCCGATGTGGATATTTTAGCCCATCCCGGTTTTCTGACTCTGGAAGAAGCCAGCCTGGCGGCTAAAAACGGTGTTTATCTCGAAATCTCAGCCCGCAAGGGGCATTCTTTAACCAACGGACATGTGGCCAAAGTGGCCGCCAAAGCGGGAGCCGCCCTGCTGCTCGACTCGGATGCACATACCGACAGCGACCTGTTAACCGAGTCTTTTGCCTCTGCCGTGCTGCGGGGAGCCGGTATCGAGGATAGCCTGTGTGCCGAGATTTTAAACGCCAATCCTCAGGCCCTGGTCAAAAAGCTGCTCGAACGCTCCAATAAAAGCTGAAACAGCCGGTCATGACTGCGCTGCTTTTAAGTCATAATCCCCTGTTTTCGCCTCTGGCCGAAGTCGTTGCACTCTGCCGTTCCTGCGACTGCGGGATTGAAATGTCCGCTTTCTCCGAAGCTGCGGCAGTAGAAAATACAGCCCTTATCTCCGCACAACTGACAGGCACCCGGGGATTATCTCCCCGTGCCGTACACGGGCCCTATCTGGACCTCTATCCGGGCAGTCCCGACCGGGAGAACCGCAGCACGACCCGCCGGATTTTCAGCCTGACCTGCACTGCT
>DAOUFH010000002.1:0-19977 GCA_034429955.1 Dehalococcoidales bacterium | reverse complement strand
ATGTGTTTGCAGCGGCGGGGTTTGTAAAGAAAGCGGCGGAAAAGCCTGCATACCGGGGCTGTCCCGGCCCTGCCAGGAAGCAACTAAAACAGAAGGTTAAAAAGGCTGAAATTTATTTCAGCGCCATCCCGATTACGATAGCCAGTACGCCTACCACCACCACAATAAGAATCAAGCCGCCCAGAGCGATGAAGGAATAAAAGCCATCCCAAAAGCTGCGTTTCTTTTTAGTTTTGACCGCTGGTGCCGGTGTCTGCTCGGATGTCCTGGACTCTGACACATTAACTGTCGTTTCCTGCATTGCCTGCCTCCTTTATCGAAAGTGCAGCCTGCCGATCAATGCCGGTATGTACGGTGAGGAAGTAAAGTAGAAGGTGGAGTGCGGAAGATAATGTTCGGTCCGGCTATTCGAACTCACAGGTAAGTAATCGATAACATACTTATTAGCATATCTTATAGGATATGTCAAATCGAGTATTTAACAGAGGGAAAGCTTTTAGCAGTGATTTACCGGCCTTTTAACCACTGTGAGATAGGCGGCCTGTGTTATAATAAGGGTCAGAATATGAGAAAAAATACTGCCATCAGACAAAAAGAGATTATTTCTGCGGCCAGAAAACTGATCGTCAAGTACGGCAGCGAGAATGTAACGGTACGTAAAATGGCCGAAGAAACTGGTGTCTCCGAAGGGGATATCTATAAACATTTCAAGAGCAAGCGGGACATCCTGTCTTTTCTGATTGACGATATTAAAGAGACTTTACTGAAAGATTTAAACCCGGATAACGGCGCTCCTCCGGCTTCCTTCGCGGATATCGAAGCGCTTTTCATAGAGCATATCTCCGGTATCAAGCAAAGGAAGGGCGTGAACTTTCAGGTTATTGCGGAAATCATCAGTCTGGGCGACAGGCGGCTTAACCGGCAGATCTACGATACCATCAATTCGTATACCGGACATATCGGAGAAATTATCAGCCGGGGCATCGAATCCGGTATTTTTAAAGCGGAGATAAGTCCGGAGACCTCTGCCAGAATGTATTACAGCCTGATACAGGGATTGGTTAACCTGTGGGCACTCAGCCAGTACAAGCTGGACCTCATCAAAGAATATAAAATCATGCTGGCTCTCTTTTTCGAACCTTTATTAAAGCCCTGAAACCGCACAAGTCCGGCTGACCCGGGTTTACTTTCTGCGTCCGCTTATCATTTATTTAGTGCTTGTCAGGCCGGCCAGATTTCTGGCCGTATTAACATTGCGCACAGTCATCAACTGGTAATATTTGTGACCTATGATTTTATTGAGCCGGCTTTGGTTATAGTCTTGCCTGGCAACCTTCCAAAAAACTGCACCGGGCGTATAACGGATATCCAGGAATTCCCGGTTGACCGGCAATTCATCCAGAATTTTCTCTGAATCTATTTCCGCAAATAAATAGGCGACCTCCGACTTCCAGGTGGAATTATTTTGCCATTCCGCAGGAATAGCTCCGGCAATAGCGCGCAGTTCCTGCCCGCTTTTTATCAGGGTAGGGACAGCGAAACCGAATTGCTGTTTTATACCGGCCTCGATATCCCGGCGGACAGCGGCCGGTTGTTTAGCGGTTTCGAATATAACATTGCCGGAATTGAGGTAAGTTTCCACGTTCTTGTAACCTGTCTTTTCAAACAGTAGCTTGAGGCTGTGCATGTCGATACGCCGGGCATTTCCGGCATTTATTCCGCGTAATAAAGCTATAAATTTCATACCAATTACGTTTTAGTAAACCGGTAAGCATAAATCAAGTCGGAAATCGGCGGAGACGAAAATATGAAATATTCCTGAAATATTTATGGACTAGAATTCGATAGGAAGGAAAGGATAGTAGCGGGGCGATTTGTCAGTACTTTAGAAAATAAAATGGCGGAGAGGGTGGGATTTGAACCCACGGTAGCCTTGCGGCTACACACGCTCTCCAGGCGTGCCTGATCGGCCACTCCAGCACCTCTCCGCAATTGGGGAATTGATTTATAAGGTAAGGGGTATCCGAGTATCTTATGGCGGAGAGGGCGGGATTTGAACCCGCGCTCCGCAATAAGCGGAGGCCGCTTTTCGAGAGCGGTACCATAAACCACTCGGACACCTCTCCCCCTTGGTCACTGTGTATTATAACACAGGTTTAGTAAAATCCGAAATATGATTACTGCTCAAAATCTTGATGGTAATATTTAACTGTTTACTGTAAAATAACATGAAAAGTGCAGCGCTTTAAAAGCTGGAGTGGAGTTTAAACGTCACTCCGGCGTTCGTGATTCAATACCGGCTTTAAACTGAGTAAATCCACGGCCTGAAAAGGCGACGTCCTGTTGCGTAAAACAGCAAGCCTGATTTATCTGCGTTGAGATATACCGGCCAGAATCCCGGCGTTCGATTTTTTCGGAAGTTGTAAGATTGAGTAACAAATCAACAATTGATAACGGACTCCGGAAAGATACAGCCCGAAGAAAAGCCAGCTCAGGGTGGCGCACCAAGTGGACTGTCACCATCTTTCAATTTCTTATCCTTTACGCTTTCTGGATTTTGCTCTCCGAACGATTCCAGCTTAAATACCTGATCATCGGTTTCTTTGTGGCCGCTCTGGTCACCTGGCTGACTTCGGATATGATTTACAACCCGCGTACCAGAGGCGTCTTTACCGGCAGCGGTGAACTGTTCAGGACGGTCGGGCGCTATATCCTGTATGTGCCCTGGCTGGTCTGGGCGATTGTCAAAGCCAATATTCAGATCGCTCTCATTATCTTGAATCCCCGCCTGCCTATAGACCCCGGCTTTATCCAGTTTACCTCACATCTCAAGGGTAAAATCGCCCGGGTGACACTGGCGAACTCCATCACGCTGACTCCCGGTACTATCACTACGGATATCAAGAAGAAAAAACTGATCGTGCATTTCCTGGTACCTGAATCAGCCGCTGATCTGGAGACCGGCGTTTTTCAGAACCGGGTAAGCAAGGTCTTTAGCGAACAGAAGGATGTGCCCGGCCTGGTCAAGTATGCCCATTCTATCGAGGAGTTGGACGGTGAGTAGTCCGTTTGCTGTAGTCGCCATTATCCTGGTGGTGCTGATGCTGTTGCCGCTGTACCGGGTGGTCAAAGGTCCCACTCTGTTCGACCGTGTGGTCTCCGCCGGACTGATGGGGACGAACGGTGTACTGGTATTGCTCGTCCTGGGGTTTTATTATCGCAGACCGGATATGTTTGAAGATCTGGCGATCGCCTATGTGCTGCTGAATTTCATCGGCACTATCGCTCTGGGTAAATATCTCGAAAAGCGGCGCGGAGAGACCAAGGAATGATTCAGACCGTTATCGCTATTATTTTTATCGTCAGCGGACTCTTCTTCCTGACCGTCAGCGCGGTGGGTCTTATCCGTCTGCCTGATTTTTACAGCCGCATGCATGCCATCGGCAAATCGGAGACTCTGGGCTCGATGCTACTGATTCTGGGCCTGGCTGTTTTTAAAGGCCTGAACCTGGAAAGCTTCAAGCTGTTGCTGATCCTGGTCTTCATCGCTTTCGCCAACCCGACGGCCACGCATATCATGGCCCGGGTGGCTTTCCATGCCGGACTGCAGCCCTGGGTATCGGATAAAAATCGCCGGTCAAGAAATGCACAGTCCGAAGAACCGGATCCTCCTGCTCAGGATAAACTGTCATGAATCATGCCCTGATAATAATTTTGTTTGTTATTCTGATTGTCGCCGGTCTGTCTGCTTTGAAGGTCCGGGACCTGGTGGCTGCTGTCTTTTTACTGACTGCTTTCAGTTTTGCAGCCGCCCTGCTGTATGCCGTTATGGGCGCTCCCGATGTGGCCTTTACCGAAGCCGTGGTCGGCGCCGGCGTCAGCGGAGTGTTCCTGCTGGCAGCGCTGTTTTTCATGGACAGGAGGTCTAAAGATTGAAGTGGATCGGCTACATTTTAATAGTGCTTATGGTGGTATTGCTGGGCTATACCGTGGCTGACATCGCTTCTTTCGGCGACCCCGACTCGCCGCCCAGTGCGCATGTGTCACCCGACTACATCAAAAATTCGTATCACGATACGCATACACCCAATTTTGTGAGTTCCATACTGGCCGATTACAGAGGTTATGATACCTTCGGCGAGACTACGGTTATCTTTACCGCCGGTCTGGTCTGTTTATTGTTGCTGGGAGGATGGAAGCCGGATGACAGGTAAGTACCGCAATCTGATTGTCAGCCTGGCTTGCCGGGTTATGGCTCCCTTCATCCTGGTGTACGCTCTGTATGTGCTTTTCTTCGGCCATTACAGCCCCGGTGGAGGATTCCAGGGCGGAACTATTATGGCGGCGGTGGTAATCATGCTGCGCCTGGTACTGGGCAGCCATGAGACCTATAAAAAATTTCCGCCCCGTATGGGCCAGATTTTAGGTGCTATCGGGTTGCTGATATACGGCGGAACCGGGCTGGCTGCTCTGCTGGCCGGCGGCAATTTTCTGGATTATTCAGCGTTGCCTCTGCCCGGTCTGGAGGCGGCCGACCGGCGTTATTACGGTATTTTATTCGTGGAAATAGGTGTGGCTCTGGGCGTTTTCGGAGTGCTGCTGTCCATCTTTGACAGCCTCTCCAGGGAGAAATAGTGTTTGACACCATAATGGAACATTATCCATATTACTTTTGCATCATTTTGCTGGTTATCGGCCTGTGGGGCATGTTCTCCAGACATAACCTGATGAAAAAGCTTATCGGTATGACCATTTTCCAGGTGGCTGTGATACTGTTTTTTATCACCGTGGGTTATAAAGCGGGAGGTACCATCCCGATTCTGATAGGACACGGCGAGGTGAGCGATCCTGCAGTCTATATCAATCCTATCCCGCATGTCCTGATGCTGACCGCCATCGTCGTCAGCGTGGCTACCAGCGGTGTGGCCCTGTCTATATTGCTGCTGATTTACCGGCGCTACAAGACCCTGGATGAAACTGAGATAATGAAAAGGATGCAAAAGTAACCATGGATCAAATTCCTGTCATCATACCTGTCTCATTGTTATTATTTGCCTTCCTGACTTTTCTGGCCGGCACGATACGCAAAAAACTGGCTTTTCCCTTCGCTTTAACCGGAACCGGTGTCTCTCTGGCCGCTGCGGTGACAGGACTGGTACTGGTCCTGTCCAGAGGCACTCAGCACTATTACCTGGGCGGTTGGGCTCCGCCCTGGGGCATCGAGTATGTGCTGGACCCCCTGGCGGCTTTCATGGCGGTATTGATTACCTTCATCGCCTTTATGAGCATGCTCTATTCAAGGCAGACTTTTCTGAAGGACTCTCCCAACCGGATAGTGCCGCTCTATTCTTTGATTTTGCTGTTAATTGCCGGTCTGTGCGGCATCGTGGTGACCGGAGACCTTTTCAACGTCTTTGTCTTCCTGGAGATCGCCTCTCTTTCAGCTTATGCCGTAATGGCTATCGGCAATGACAAAGCTCCGGTAGCGGTCATCCGCTATGTTATTATCGGTACGATCGGGGCCAGCTTCTACCTGTTGGGAGTGGGATTCCTGTACTTTGCCACCGGTTCACTGAATATGGCCGATGTGGCTGCTCTGCTGCCTGCTTTGCAGAGTTCCCGTCTGGTAATCGCTGCGGCGATCTTTATGGTGATAGGCACCGCCCTTAAGATGGGACTCTTTCCCTGCCATATCTGGCTGCCGGATGTCTATTCTTATGCCTCATCCGGGGTGATTACTTTCGTAGCTCCCCTGATGACCAAAATCGGTGCTTATATCTTGATCCGTATGCTGATTTCGGTCTTCCTGCCGCATTATTTATTCGAGGTCTTCCCGATATTGACCGTGGTAAGCTGGCTGGCGGCTGTAGCCATCATTGTCGGCTCGGTGATGGCGATCGCCCAGAAGGATTTCAGGCGCATGCTGGCCTACAGCAGCGTGGCTCAGATCGGCTATGTGGCTCTGGGTCTCGGTATGGGCAATGCGCTGGGCTTAATCGGCGCTCTGCTGCATATTATGAATCACGCTTTCATGAAGGGCTGCCTCTTTCAGGTGGCCGGATCCATCAGCTACCGTCTGGGACACTGCCGGATTCCGGCCCTGGCCGGACTGGGTAAGAAGATGCCCCTGACCATGGCGGCTTTTACGGTGGCGGCCATTTCAATGGTAGGCATCCCGCCGGCCGCCGGTTTTTTCAGCAAGTGGTACCTGGTACAGGGTTCCATCGATGCCCATAACTGGGTTTTTGTGGCGGTGGTCCTGTTGAGTAGCCTGCTCAATGCAGTTTACTTTTTCCGCATACTGGAGAAGGTCTACACCGGTCAGGTGTCTGATGAAGTTGCGGCTGCGGAAGCCAAAGATCCTCCCCTGGGAATGGCGGTCCCTATGCTGGTGCTGGCGGTGGGCATCATCGTGCTGGGTGTTATCAATGCCGTGATTATCACCAATATTTTACAGCCGGTAGTGAACCTGATTTATTAGCTTGAAGGAGTTCCACGGTTTATTTTATGGATGTATTTTCGTTTAAGCCGCTGATTGCGGTACTTATTCCTGTCCTGGCGGTTATCCTGATAGTGCTTTCAGGGCGCAAACCGAACCTGCGGGAAACCTGGACGATCGCTGCCTCCGTCGCTATGTTCGGAGTGGTGTTCTCCATGCTGCCGGACGTGCTGGACGGGGTTTATCCGCAGATTTCACTGCTGAATATCTCGCCGGGAGTCTCTTTGTCTCTGCGGGTGGATACCGTGGGTATCATCTTCGCCCTGTCGGCCTCTCTGCTGTGGATTATTACCTCTTTCTATTCCATCGGCTATATGCGCACGGTGCAGGAGCACAAGCAGACTCGTTATTATGCTTCTTTTGCCCTCTGTCTGGCTTCTACCATGGGCATTGCCTTCTCCGCCAACCTGCTGTCGTTCGTGGTCTTCTATGAAATTCTAACGCTGGTAACTTACCCCCTGGTGATTCATAAAGAGACTGAGGGGGCTATCGCCGCCGGCCGTAAATATTTAACCTATCTGCTCACAGGCGGGCTGTTTATTATCGCTGCCGCCGCCCTGACCTGGTATTACGCAGGTACACTGGAGTTCACTTCAGGCGGTTTCCTGAGCAACCTGTCCGGCCAGCCCAATTTGATGCTGCTTTTCGTGTTGTTCCTGATAGGCTTTGGCATGAAGTCGGCCCTGATGCCCCTGCACGGCTGGCTGCCCACGGCCATGATAGCGCCCACTCCGGTCAGCGCCCTCCTGCATGCAGTGGCAGTGGTCAAAGCCGGCGTCTTCGGATTCATCCGTGTCATCGGTTTTGTCTTCGGTACCGGTCTGTTCCATGACATCGGGGCCTGGCAGGTCCTGACCGTCATGGCAGCGATTACCATACTGCTGTCATCGCTGCTGGCCATGTATCAGAGCAATTTGAAGAAACGCCTGGCTTATTCCACCATAGGGCATCTTTCCTATATACTGCTGGGTATTTCGCTACTTTCTCCGGAAGCCTGGACGGGCGGTCTGCTGCATATGGTCAACCATGCTACGCTTAAAATCACGCTGTTCTTCTGTGCCGGGGCGATCTATGCCAGGACGCATATTGAAAATATCGCAGACCTGGACGGCATCGGCAAGCAGATGCCCATTACCATGGGTGCCTTCACTCTGGCGGCCATCGGTCTGGCCGGGATACCGCCGCTTAACGGCTTTGTCAGCAAATGGCTGCTGGGACAGGGCTCTATAGAAGCCGACCTGCCGGTGTTGCTGGGACTGCTGCTTTTGAGCGGACTGTTGAACGCAGGTTATTTCTTTCCGATTATCCGGCGCGCCTTTTTCGTGAAGCCGGCTAAAGAGCTGAAGTTTGCTGAAGCTCCTTTGATTATGCTGATTCCGCTGGTGATTACTGCCGTGCTGTCGCTTTTGCTGGGGCTTTTCCCGGACCTCTTCTTCCATTTCTATACTCTGGCCGGACAGGCCGCGGCGGCAGTCTTCGCCGGAGCAGGGGGGTAAAACGCTATGAATAAAAAAAGATGGGGCTGGGTGATACTGATAGCGGCTGGAGTTATCTGTGTGATAATCAGTTTTTTTATCCCTGCTGAAGAACATGCCGGAAATTTCTGGTGGTCCCATATCTGGGGTGTTTACGCTCTGATCGGCTTTGTCGGCTGTGCCGCCATGATATTTATCGCTAAATGGCTGGGTCGTTTCTGGCTGCAGCGCAAGGACGATTATTATGATTAGTCTGCCCCCTGCGATAATCTTTTTTGCCGGCGCGCTCTTGCTGCTGCTTTTACCCCGCCGCGCCCGCCCCTGGTTTTTCCTGGTGGTGCCGGCGGTGGCCCTCTGGTGGCTGATTCAGTTGGACGCGGGCGATAGCCTGTCGGTCGATTTCCTTAATTTAACCCTGGTGCTGACCAGAGTGGACGAGTTGAGCCTGGTCTTCGGTTATATCTTTGTCATAATCACCTTCCTGGGCGGAATTTACAGCTTCCATATCAAGGATACCGCCGAGCGGGTATCGACACTGCTGTATTCCGGTTCGGCCCTGGGCGTAATTTTCGCCGGCGATTTATTCACCCTGCTGGTCTGCTGGGAAATCATGGCTATCGCTTCAGTTTATCTTATCTGGGCTCGCCGGACTGAGCAATCCAGAAAGGCCGGAATGCGCTATCTGATGGTGCATATATTCGGCGGCAGTATCCTGGTGGCCGGCGTTATCCTGCATTACTCACAGACCGGCTCTCTGCTGTTCAATCATATGGAGGCCGGGCTATCCTCTTATCTGATATTGATCTCTTTCTGCCTGAATGCGGCGGTACCGCCCTTGCACGCCTGGTTGTCCGACGCTTATCCTGAAGGAACGGTTACCGGCAGTGTCTTCCTCAGTGCTTTCACTACCAAGACGGCGGTCTACGCTCTGGCGCGTGGTTTCGCCGGTTGGGATGTCTTGATATGGGCCGGGGTTATTATGGCCCTCTACGGTGTAATTTATGCCGTTCTGGAGAATGATATCCGGCGGTTACTGTCTTATCATATCATCAGTCAGGTGGGTTACATGGTGGCCGGGGTGGGTATCGGTACCTCGGTAGCTATCGACGGCGTCAGCGCACACGCTTTCACCCATATTCTGTACAAAGGCCTGCTTTTCATGGGGGCTGGTACGGTTATATACGCCACCGGCCGCAGCAAGCTTACTGAACTGGGAGGTCTGGCCAAAGCCATGCCCTGGGTATTGGCCCTGTATATGATAGGTGCCTTTTCAATCTCCGGTGTACCGCTCTTCAGCGGCTTCGTCAGCAAATCGATGATTATCTATGCCGCCGGCCTGAGCGGCCTGGGTATCGTGGTGCTATTACTCAATCTGGCTTCGGTAGGTACTTTCCTGCATACCGGTTTAAAACTGCCTTACTTTACCTGGTTTGCCAAACCGCAGGCGGAAGTTAAAGCTGAAAAACCGACTCCCATCCCGCCCGGCATGTATATCGGTATGGCTTTGACTGCCCTGCTGTGCATCGTCATCGGTGTCTATCCTGATCTGCTGTATAATCTGCTGCCCGGCCCGGTGGACTATCATCCTTACGTAGCCGGACATATTCTGGAAGCCCTGCAGATTTTGATTTTCACCGGGATCGGGTTCTGGCTGTTATTGAAGTGGCTCAAACCCAAGGATACCATTTCCCTGGACACAGACTGGTTCTACCGTCGTCCGGCCAGGCTGGCTTATAACGTCTTTGTAGTGCCGCTTAGCCGTTCCTTCGGCTGGGTGGAAGCTGTAACCCTGCGCGCGGTCAAGGCTCTGGCCAATATCAGCCGAAATCCGCTTTACTTTCTGTCACCTAAAAACGGTGAAGGTCAGCCTCAAAAAGGTAGCCGGTACTTGCCGGACTATGACCCGGATAAGCAGCGCTTCCCGGTCGAGCCTATGGTGCTGATAATCGTAGCCGCCTTCATCGCACTGCTGGTCTGGGGACTGATATTACTGACCTGATTGTCCGTTAGCCTGCCTGGCAGATATCGCTGTAGTACTATCGATTTGTGGTATTTCCTTTTTTACGATATTATAGGTAGTATAGAAATTAGGCCCCTGTAACTCAGGTGGATAGAGTACCAGCCTCCGAAGCTGGGTGCGAGAGTTCGAGTCTCTCCAGGGGCATTTTAAAACAGCTAAAGAGGCTTTGAATTAGTCCCGATTCATCACCTTAAATAAACCTTCCTGAAGGGGACAGCACGTAAAAACGGGCTTAAATAATCCGATTTTCAGCATATACTCCCCCGGCATGGGAGAAGTGTCGAATAAATTTGAGGAGGGCAACTTGGTAAACCCGGAAAATTTAATCGAAATTCGTTGGCATGGGCGGGGTGGACAGGGCGCAGTAACCTCGGCTGAAATTTTGGCTGAGGCTGCAATCAGCGAAGGCAACTATGCACAGGCTTTTCCCAGTTTCGGACCTGAAAGAAGAGGTGCTCCGGTACAGGCGTTTGTCAGAATCAGCGCCGGTCAACCCATTCGTATCCGTTCTTCTATCACCAACCCGGATATCGTAGTTGTACTGGATCCCGGTCTGCTGCGCGCTGTGAACGTGGCTTCCGGCCTTAAACCGGGAGGAGTTCTCATTATCAACACGATAAAAACCTCCGCACAAATTCACCAGGAGTTCAATATCCAGGCCAGGCTGGCCACGGTCGGCGGTACCAAAATTGCACTCGAACAACTGGGTGTGCCCATCACCAATACCACCATGATAGGTGCGGTTATGAAGGTGGCTGAGGTGGTCAAAATGGACTCTCTGATTCCACCCATTAACAAACGTTTTGGTCGATTGGCTGAAAAGAACGTTTCGGCTCTCAAAAGGGCCTATGCGGAAACTATAATTGAGGAGTCGGCAGTTGGCAACGTCAAATAATAAACCCAGAATTACAGTTAAGTCCAAACCTGAAGATAAATTGACCTGGCAGGAAATCGAGATCGGCGGAATCTGCACCGAACCTGGCAGCGCTGCCATCAACCAGACCGGGGACTGGCGTTCCCGCCGTCCGACCTATGATTTTTCGAAATGCATCAAATGCGCCCTTTGCCAGACTTACTGCCCGGAAGGCTGTATCGAAGTGAATACTGAAGGCTATTACGAAGCCGATTTATATTACTGCAAGGGCTGCGGCATCTGCGCCAGGGAATGCCCCAAGAAAGTCATTACAATGATAGAGGAGAAGGAATAAGTGGCTAAACGAACTGGAATGGAAGTCTCCTTAGCAGTCAGCGAAGCGGTCAAGATGGCTAATGCCGATGTCATCGCCGCTTATCCCATCACTCCCCAAACGCATATTGTTGAACATCTGGCCGACCTGGTAGCCAATGGTGAGCTGAATGCGGTCTATATCCCGGTGGAATCCGAACATTCCGCCATGAGCGCCTGCCTGGGTTCTTCAGCTACCGGTGCCCGCACTTTTACCGCTACTGCCGGTCAGGGCCTGGAGCTGATGCATGAAGTGGTCTATGTCGCATCTGCCATGCGTCTGCCCATCGTCATGGCGGTCACCAATCGCGCCCTTTCCTCTCCCCTGAGCGTCTGGGGCGACCATTCTGATGTGATGGCGGTGCGCGATACCGGCTGGATTCAGATTTTTGTTGAAAACGGCCAGGAAGCGGTCGATAATATTTTATGTGCCTTCCGCCTGGCGGAAGATAAAAGAGTCCTGCTGCCGGTTATGGTACATCTGGACGGTTTCCACCTGTCTCATATGGTGGAGCCGGTGACCTTTCCCGAGCAGTCTGAAGTGGATGCCTTTATACCGCCCAATAACTATCCCCTGCCGCTGGACCCGGCCAAACCGGTAGCAATGGGCGATTTCGCTCCTCCGGCCATCTATACCGAGGCCAAATGGGCCCAGGAAATCAACCTGGAAAAGTCCCAGCCGGTGGTTATCGAAGTCTGGAATGAATTTGCTAAAAAATTCGGACGGCAATACCAGCCGGTGGAATGCTACCGCTGTGAAGATTGCGATACGCTCTTAATGACCATGGGCAGCTTCAGCGAGACTGCCATGATGGCTGTTGATAAACTACAGGCAGCCGGTCAGAAGGTGGGTCTTCTTCATCTGCGCCTGTGGCGGCCTTTCCCCTATGCCGAATTGCGGGCAGCCGTCAAGCATGTCAAAACCCTGATCGTGCTGGACAGGGCTATTTCAATGGGTCAGGAAGGCCCGGTCGCTACCGAGGTCAAAAATGCCCTCTATTCCCAGCCGGAAAGACCGCAGGTGGTCAGCTTTGTGGCCGGTATGGGCGGACGCGATATTTCACCCGTGGATTTCGAGAACATTATCAAGCGGGGTATGGAAATAGTCAGATCCGGCAGCAGCAGAGAATTTGAGATTTACGGGGTGAGAGAATAATGAGCAGACAAACAACCATTGATGCTAAAGAAAGATTCGCTCCGGGCCATCGCGCCTGTATCGGCTGCGCCGAGGCGCTGGCGGTACGTATGGTCTGCAAGGTTCTGGGAGATAATGTCATTATATCCAATGCCACAGGCTGTATGGAGATTGTTTCCAGCCAGCTGCCTTACAGTACCTGGACGGTGCCCTGGATTCATACCCTTTTTGAAAATACCGCGGCGGTAGCCTCAGGAATTGAGGCAGCCACCCGCTCTCTGACCAGTAAAGGCATCCGCGATATGTCCAATGTCAAGGTGGTGGCGATGGCCGGCGACGGCGGTACCAGCGACATCGGTCTGCAGGCGCTGTCCGGGGCTCTGGAACGCGGCCATAATTTCATCTATTTCTGCTTCGATAATGAAGCCTATATGAATACCGGTATCCAGCGTTCCTCCTCGACCCCCTATGGTGCTACGACTACCACCTCTCCGGCCGGTAAAAACAGCATCGGCCAGTTCACCTGGAAAAAGAACCTGCCCGCCATCGCAGCGGCCCATGGCATTCCCTATGTGGCAACTGCCTGCCCGGCCTATCATAAAGACCTGATGAACAAAGTCAAAAAGGCCATGGATGTCAAAGGGCCTGCCTATATACAGATCCTTTCAGCCTGTCCCACCGGCTGGCGCTGTCCGACCGATAACGCCATCGAAGTCAGCCGTCAGGCCGTCCAGTGCGGCATGTTCCCGCTCTACGAGGTCGAGAACGGTTATTATAAATTGAGCTACAAACCTGAAACCCTTAAACCGGTGGCCGATTATCTCAAGGGCCAGGGCCGTTTCCGTCATCTGACTGAAAATGAAATTGCCCGGATTCAGAACAAAGTCAATGAAGAATGGCAGAAATTGCAGGAACTGGCTGGCCTGAATCCCCACAAGTAACTCCGTCTTGTTCGTTACATAAAGTAAAGGCCTCCGGAATTTTCCGGAGGCCTTTTGGTGTTATAGATAAAGGTGTAATTAGCCGGGATACCTGGCTATTTAGGCTTTTTAGCATAGTCCTTGACCGAGGCGATCATGGCTCTCAGGTTTTCCAGTTTGGGATTTTCACCATTGCAGCCCGCACCCATGATATAACCGCCACCGGGAGCGCAGGTTTCCATCAGATTATCGCAGCAAGACCTGACATCAGCTGCATTGCCGGTTACTATCAGGGATGAGGGTACGTTACCCATAATACAGCAGTTATCACCTACGGCTTTTTTAGCTTTAGCCATATCGGACTGGTCGAACATCCAGGCTACGAAACCTTTGGGGAAGACATTGACCGAATCAAGGCGGGTATTGAAAGAGCCTTCGGCGAACAGGGTGCAGATCAAGCCCTCTTCGTTCAGAGCATCAACAACTTTTTTCAGGCTGGGCAGATAGAATTTCTCAAACTGTTTGGGTGACATCCAGCCGTCGGCGCCTTTATGCAGCGGGAAAAAGACGTTGAAGATATGGGCGGTGTCTGGGTTGCTGATGATGGATTTGATATTAATATCCATCAGCGCATCCATAGCTTCCAGGATCGCATCCGGCCGTCTGTACATATCTTTCATGATGGCAGTGGTGCCGCGCAGAGTATCGCCCATGATATCGAAGGGAGCGAAAGCGAAGGCGAAATTACCCATTACACTGGGATAACCGTTGGCTTCAGCCTGTCCCATATAGGGGCCGACGGCCTGCATACGCTTTTCCAGCAGGTCTCCGGCTTCCAGAATCTTGCGCAGGGTAGCCCGCAGACCGGGATCGGTCAGGACATTCAATTCTTTGGTGGGCATCTCGATCAAATCAGTGATAGGCTGCATTTTACTGAAAAACTCGAAAGCGCCGAAAACACGCGGCAGATATCTGCGCAGCCAGAAATCCGAAGGATCGCGGATGAGACTCTCATATTCATCGACTTTCATGTATTCGCTTTCGACGAACTGGTAGCCGGGCGCGTCATTGGAAAGTCCGTGGCCGGGCCAGGCATACATTTTGTAGTCCAGCATCTCCAGCAGATTGCCCGGAGTGGTCATGGGTGTGGCCCAGTATTCCAGTTCCTGAGAATATTGGGCGTTAAATTTATTACAGGAATCGATCGCTTTATCGACTTCATACATGTAAGTGCGGCAGTTGACGCCGTTAGCGCGGTAGGGAAAATCGCTGATAGGCAGGTTTATAGGCACTTCATCCGGTTCTTTAATGTTAAGAGCATCTACTATGCGCTGTGCTCTAATAGTGTAGTTCTTTTTGGCTTCAGGACTGACGAATTTAACATTTTCGGGATTGACGAATTTATTCAATCTCCAGGCCCGTTTTTCTTCTTTGGTCATGGATGCCCAGTTTTCAGGGTATCCAGCCTGTAATGCGGTCATAATCTGTATCTCCTGTTGCTTAAATTCTTTACATTTATATTCATCTATAGTGACACATTTGAGGGCTTAAAGGCAACCCACATATATGGTGATCGAGCTGCAAGGGTTTATTGTTCGGGTATGCTGATTTCACCCGCAATAATTTTACCTTCAATCTCGCTGATTTTAGCTTTAATTGTGGCTGTGACGGCCGGAAGAGACTCGTTAATGGCGAGGCCGACCGTGCCTTCTTTCAACCCGCCGGCCGCAATACCTGCCTGGAAATTACCGCTGAGAAAGTTGACGATGGCATTATAGACGGAGACATCTGTATATTTCAGAGTGCTGGCGGGGATGTTTTGGGGCGCCAGGCTGCTCTGGTCGGTATCTACACCGATGGCATAAAGGCCTTTTTCCCGGGCGGCTTGAATAACACCCAGGCTGCCGGCCCCGGCTGCGCCGAAGACTACCTCTGCGCCTTTATCAGCTTGCTGCAAGGCCAGGCTGCGGGTCTTGCCGTCATTCAGCCAGGTGCCGGAATAGTCAACCAGCACCTGACAGTCGGGATTGATATAAAGTGCTCCGGAGCGGTAGCCGGCCAGGAAACGCTCTATGGGGGGCAGGTCTACACCGCCGATAAAGCCGATGATACCGCTTTTACTGAGCAAAGCAGCCATAGCACCGGCCAGGAAAGCACTTTCCTGGTCCTTGACCAGCAGGGAAGAGACATTGGACTTATCGGCTATATCACCATCCACCAGGGCGAATTTCTGATCAGGATATTTGACCGCGTTTTGTGTTACATTGGCCGACTGGCTGGCACCGATGGAGATGATCAAACCGTAGCGCTCGCTTGCAGCCAGCTGGTCCAGCAGTTGGGCGCTCTCGCTGTCCGAGCCGGATATGCATACGAACAATCCCATCCCGGACTCAGCCTTGGCCTTTTCGGCACCTTTCAGACATGACAGGGCAAAGGCGTCATCAGACAGAGGACTGTCGAACAACATCACTACCTTCGCTGTCCCGCCGGTAGTCGGGGTAACGCTGGCCGTACTGCAGCCGGCTAGACAGACTATTAACAGAAGTGCCGGGATTAAAATTAGTACTGCAATTCTATTCATGATCTATTTTATCCTTCTTATAACGGGCCTGCCGTTATATTTAGTGGTCAGTTTCTTGCTTGATTCAGGGCAATATCTGGGACGAAATCAGTCTCCATTCGGTGCCGTATAGCTCAAAAGTTATCCAGCGGGCTTCTTTATTGACAGTCTGGCCGGAGTCCGGGTTGGTAAATTGATATTGACCCGTACCGCTGGAGGCTGACGATACCTGCCTGCCCAGTGAAATCAATTCGGGGAATCCCTGGAACAGGGCATCTACGAAAGTATTTTGGCCTATCTGGGTACTATCGGTCTCATAGATAATGCGTCCGTCGGGCTGCATGGCCCAGATATTAAAAGACTGTCCCTGGATAAGCGGGCTGATTAATTGTTCCAGAAGTAACTCAGGCTTGAATAAAACGCTCAGAGAGCCCTTCAAGGTTTTATCGTCTGAGAAGACCGGATATTCGAGGTCGGCGGCTTCGAAGCCTTCCACTGCCTGGAAGTTCCAGCTTAAAGCCGGCAGCTGGCTGCGGAATACCCGGATAACCTGCTCCTGTTCACTGATGTCGGCCCCTTCTGCGGAATGATATTCGGCCGGTTCAACTGCCAGTAAAACGCCGTCACGGGAGACCGTGCTGACATCCACGATGTAGGGCCGTTCCTCCGTCAGTCTGTTAAGAATGACACGGGCGGCTTCACTCTGCAGGTCGAGAGCGGACAGTTGCTGAGCAGCCTGATACATAGCCGTTGTCAATTCGGTCATCTCGGCAGTCAGCTCCTGCTGGAGGGCCGCCAGGGCTTGATCCGCCGCGTTTAAATTGGGGTAAAGCTGATATTGCCCCCATTGCTCCCACTTGCGGTAGTCCTGTATAAAGTCCCTCTGGGAGGCAAGCACCCGTGCGTAAAAGGGATTTTGAGCGGCCTGCTCATCGGTCAGCCGGTTGGTTATTTCACTGATTTTCTGGACAGCTTCCGGTTCCAGGATGTTAATCTGGGTGCCATATTGCTGGAATTTGGTTAAATACTCGGAGTTGCTGCCTTCCATATAAGCGAAGTAGTCCACCAGGGAGATTTCCTTGCAGGCGGTCTCCAGGACGGCCTTAAGGTCGTCGGGCAGGCTGTTGTAGGCATCCTGATTGACGATGGTCTCAAACATAGCGGAAGGTTGATGCCAGGAAGGCAAGCTGACGTAAGGTGCGACTTCCTGGAAACCCATCGGCCAGTCTATGGCCGGAGTGCTGAACTCAAAACCGTCTATTTGACCGTTGGCCATAGCGGCCTTAATGTCTCCCGGTGCGGTTAAAATCGTACTTGCTCCCAGTTCTTGCACGACCTCGGCTGCCAGTCCGGAGACTCGTAACTTCAGGCCCTGGAAGTCGGACAGGCTGCGTACCGGTTTGTTGGTGAAGAAACCGAATTCCGGACCGACCAGTCCACCCGGAAAGGGCACGATGTTATATTGGGAATAAAGCTCCCGCCAGAGTTCGATGCCTCTGGATGGTCCATACAGCCAGACGGCCCATTCCTGAGCCAGCATCTGGTTCGGGATTGAACTAAATAATTCGAAGCTGCGGTCTTCGTCCAGCCAGTAACCCGACCAGCTGTGTCCTATTTCAACTTGGCCTTCGCTGACGGCTTCCATTACTGCCAGAGCATCGACTATCGACCCGGCCGGATAGGGTGTGATTTCCAGTCTGCCGCCGCTTAGCTCCTTGACTCTCTCACAGATGACCTGAGCGGCCTGAGTGTAAAATAAATTGTCCTCGCTCCAGCTGGTGGCCATTCTCCATTGGTAGGTTTTGGAGTCTGTCCCGCAGCCCGTGAGGCCGGCCAGCAAGGCCGGGATAAGACAAATTGAAAGGATTATACAGATTGTTTTTTTCATTGCTTGCTCCCTTCTTTTCCCTAACCCCGAAAATGATAAGGCCCATCTAACTAATAGCTATTCTATACACAAACGCTCCGATTGACTACCGGAGCGTTTGGTTGAATCTAAATTCTCTTCCCTTTTTATATAGAGAGTTCAGAAGAGATCCCTCCAACCGTCGGACGGAATCCCGCTTTCCCTAATAATTAAGGTGGAAAAGTTGATATTGCTATTTCTTATAAACGCCATATTCTTTAACGGCTTCCAGCATGGCCCGGATGTTTTCCAGCTTGGGATTATCGGCCAGAGCGCCTGCTTCCAGCATATAACCGCCGCCGGGAGCACAGTCTTCAATCAGTTTTTTGCTGTAAGCTTTGACATCCGCGGGGCTGCCGGTGATGATGAGTGAAGCCGGAACGTTGCCGGAGATGGCACAGTTCTTGCCGATGGCCGCTTTGGCTTTAGCCATATCGGAACGGTCGAAAAGCCAGGCGGTGAATCCTTTAGGGAAGCGGTCTATGCTATCCAGACGGGTATTGAACGAACCTTCGGCGAACATACCCTGGATGAGGCCTTCATTGATAAAGGCATCCATGACTTTCTTCAAAGAGGGGAAATAGAAGGTATCGAACTGTTTTTGTGACATCCAGCCGTCCGCACCTTTATGCAGCGGATAGTAGATTACATTCAGATTGGGAGCCATCGGGCTGTTCAGCACGGAATCAATGGTCAGGTCGGCCAGCTTGTCGCAGGCTTCCAGCACCTGGTCTGGCCGTCTGTACATGTCTTTCATGATGGCAGCCGTGCCGCGCAGGGTATCGCCCAGGGTATCGAAGGGGGCTTTGGCCAGGGCTACCGTCAGGGACGGGAAGCCGTTGGCGGGACCGCCCTTCATGATGGGAGCCAGAATATTCTGCATGCGCTGGTATTCGCGGCCTACTTCCAGCCATTTCAGAAGCATTTCCTGCACTGCCGGATCGCCGAAAATGCTCATCATATTGAGAGAGACGACTTCTATCATATTGGTGACTGAAGAGAAAAGTCTCAAGGGTTCGAAACTGCCGAAGATTCTGGGCATATATTTACGAATCCAGAAATCGGAAGGATCGCGCAGCAGATCGGGATATTCATCGGCCTTCATATATTCGCCTTCCATGAATTGCACTCCGCTGCCGTTCAGGGGCAGTCCGTGGCCGGGCCAGGCATAAAGTTTGTAATCGACGATGTCCATGACCTTGCCGGGGAAGTTATAGGGAGTGGACCAGTATTCCAGCTCTTTGGAGTATTTCTGGTTGAAGTCATTGCAGGCCGCTACCGCCATCTCATAATCATACATGGCGTTGCGGGAGTTCATGCCGTAATGTTTGTAAGGGTAACTGCTCACAGGCAGGTTAACCGGGACTCTGTCATATTCTTCAACATTATAAAAGGCGATTCTTCTCTTGGCGCGGATTTGATATTGCTCTTTGGCCTCTGCGCTGACAAACTCGATGTTTTCAGCCTTCAGGTATTTATCCAGTCTCCATTGCCTTTTCTGTTGCGGTGTCAGGCCGGACCAGTTTTCCGGATAGCCCGGCTGCTGGCCGCCTTGCCGATTCATCATCATATCAGTGTCCCTCCCTTACTTGTTATCAATATTTTGCTTAGCTGGTACTTGTATTCGCTCTTTAACGTTTTTTCCCGATTGTAAAAGGGCTGCTACAGTAAGGAATTTACCCGCCGACCTGTAGAGACTGTCAACCCTTACCAGTATAATTTTTATACACCTATAGTGGCATAATATCATCAATAGACGGGCTCTTCAAGCTATCAACCTAAGGGATTTTCGTATCAACTGATAGTGAGGTAAAGAGATATTTTAGATTTATAGCGGTTAGACTGTTAGCTTTTAGATGGAGATTAAAATTATGCCTGTGAGCAGATAGCCACCCTGGTTTTCTATTGAATTATCCGTCATATTTGTAGTATTGGTATTATTGGTAGTATCATAAACTGTTTAATACTTCTGGAGGTTCGCAGCATGGCTAACTGGAAAGATGAAGATATCGCTACCCCGGAGCTTATCAAGGAATACCTGGAGGAGTTCAGGTCCGGTATCAACTGTAACGATCAGTTAGTCTTGAGCGAGCCGGAAAAGAAAAAAGTACAGAGCGCCCTGGCAGCGACTGAACAGTTCTGTATGGAGCTGCTGCGTACCCGTAAAAATAAGCTGTATATGCATGATTTGATTTTAATGGCTGTGGGCTTCTACGGCGGCTATCTGAGCGCCCTGG
>DAOUFH010000001.1:0-13949 GCA_034429955.1 Dehalococcoidales bacterium | reverse complement strand
TTTCGGGACGTATTTACACGGTATCTTTCGTAACGGCCAGTTCACCAATAAACTTTTAACCAACCTCTGGCATATGAAAGGCCTGACCGCCAAACTGAGAGAACAAAAGGACCATGAAGAGGAATACGACAAGCTGGCCGAACTGGTACGCCAGAATCTGGATGTTGCCAAACTTTACGAAATCATAGGACTGAAGGTTTAAAGTAGCTGTCAGTATTTAGAATCCGGGTAGTCGTAGGTCGAGTTTTAAACCCGACCGTCCGGTCTGTCAGCCGTATAGCTGAAGTCTACAAGCTATCAGCTATAACTCTAAATATCTATGAATCGAGCAGTCGGAAAGCTATTTTATGAGGTAATGAAATGCCGCAGAAAGCCAGACGGGGACTGATTCAAATTTATACCGGCGAGGGCAAGGGCAAGACCACTGCAGCCCTGGGTCTGTCTTTACGGGCTGTCGGGCGGGGACTAAAGGTCTGTTTCATACAGTTCTGCAAGGGACAGACCAGCGGCGAACACCTGTTTGTCGATAAATATCCGGTCTTCGAGATAATACACCTCAGTCACAGCAATGTTTTCACCGCCCCGGATGCTGTTCTGCAAAAAGAAGCTCAGGATACTCTCAAACTGGCGGAAGAAAAAATAACCTCCGGCCAGTACGATTTAGTCATTCTGGATGAGATCAATATCGCGGTCTACCGCAATTTTCTGACGCCGGCGGAAGTGCTGGCCCTGCTGGATAAAAAACCGCCGGAGATGGAAGTCGTTCTGACCGGACGCTATGCGCAGGCCGATCTGGTCAAGAGGGCCGACCTGGTGACTGAAATGAAGCTCGTCAAACACCCCTATTATGAGGATGTCCCGGCCAGGCTGGGCATAGAGTTCTAGCCAGACTACCGCTGAAACAGCTTATAGCGGGGAGAAGGGTGGTACCACCCTTCTCCCCGCTATTTTAAAAATCGCTCCGGAATACCCGCAAGTATCCAGTCCTCTGATCATACTGCCTGTAAGGGAGTTTTGCGGGTCGACCAGAGTATAATACCGCAGATGATCGAAACGCAGATGACCGCTGCGCCGGATATAGTGAACGCGAATTGATAACCCTGCAGGTCGATCAATAAGCCCATCAAAGGTGCAAAGAGAGCACCGCCCTGGCCTGCCAGGTAGTAGAGCCCGTAAATCATCGAACGGTTTTTGGCGGCGGTGTGCCCCATGATGAATGCTTCGGCTACCGGAGCATTCATATACATATTGATGCCGGAAAGGAGCAGCATGGCAAACAGTCCGGGCCCGTAGGGCACCAGACGGATGGTGAAGATTATGATGCCGCTGATGAGTGAACAAAAGATGATAATGGGCAATCTGCCGATGCGGTCGGAAATCCAGCCGCCCACCGGGCCGGCCCAGATTCCGGCAAAGGACGAAATAGCCACTACCATAACGGCTGTTTCTTTGGCGACCTGCCAGTCATCTACCAGGTAAAGCGAGAAAAAGGTCATAACCGACCCCAGACTTCCGCTGACAAAGCTCATGGAAATCAGGGCTATCAGCGGTGTCCAGTGGTTCACGGCTGCAGCTGTTCCGCCGGTACCGTGACGGACCGCTTTCAGGTTGGCATCTTTCTGACGGCGCAAAAAGAAGAAGAATATCAGACCGAAAATCGAGCAGGGAATGGCCAGAATAATAAACGACCATTGCC
This sequence comes from Dehalococcoidales bacterium, assembly GCA_034429955.1. GTDB lineage: Bacteria > Chloroflexota > Dehalococcoidia > Dehalococcoidales > UBA3254 > DATIKD01. Next base: position 12,253 of record DAOUFH010000001.1, on the reverse strand, counting down.
AGCCCATACTGGCAGCTATAGCGGCTCCGATAAAGGGGGCTACGAAAAAGCCTGCACCACCGCCCACGAAATGAAAACCTATCGCGCGTCCCTGATTTTTTTCACCGGCTGAAGCGGATATCCAGGGTGTGGAAGAGGGATGGTACCCTCCGCCCAGCAGTCCCATGACTATCAGCAGGAGTATCAGCATTAAAAACGAAGGAGCGATGTTGCTGGCGATGCCGATTATCAGGCCCATCAGGGAGACTCCGAAGATGCCTACCGCTATCATAGCCCGGCGTCCGATGCGGTCGGCCAGCCAGCCTCCGGGTATCTGCCCGAAGCCGTAGGCCAGTGAGAAAGCGGAGGTAACCAGCGCTACCTGGGAATTGCTTAGACCTCCGGAACTCAATGCAGTGTCATCTCTGATAAAAGGCAGTAAAATTGCCGGGAGCGCAGTCATCAGGTGGTGTCCGAAGTGGGCCATCACGAAGAGAGGGAGTGTTACTTTGAAGAAAGAAGAAACCCTGTTCGGGTTGGATGATGAGACCTCCGTTTGAATATCTCCAGACATAGATGCAGCCAATTCCTCCCTTAATTAAATCGTTAGTTATTAAGATTATTTAAAAATAGAAAAGCTATTATAATATTTAAACTGATGTTAACTAATTATAGTCTCAAGCCTGATAGACTGCAAGGAGTGCTGCCGCCGGCTGTAATTAAGGGGATAAAAAGACGGCAGTGGTATCAATCCGGCTAATGATATAAGATTATAGAGAGAAACATTTTTAAAATAATGTTGAATAAAAAATCAGGGTAAAAAAATGGCGCAACAGTCGCTGATTAAATTGCTGGCTGCGGCTGGCATCGGCTCACGCCGTCAACTCGCATCTGCCATCAAAAAGGGTTCCGTAAAAGTAAACGACAAGATAGCTGAAAGTTTCAATCAACCTGTAGATTCACAAAAAGATAATGTTACCCTGGACGGTAAACCGGTTGTACTCAACTCTGAAAAACTGCTGTACTTGATGCTTAACAAGCCGAAGGGCATTGTTTCCACCACTGAAAGCGACCGGGGCGAGACTACTATTCTGGACCTGTTGCCTGCCAAATACCGGATGACCAGGCTCTATCCGGTCGGAAGGTTGGACAAGGATTCGCTGGGACTGGTCTTAATCACCAATGACGGTGAATTGACCTTTCATTTAACTCACCCGCGCTTCCAGCATGAAAAGGAATATTTTGTACAGATCCCGGGCACTCTGACTATAGATCAGAAGAATAATATTGAAAGAGGGGTGGAACTGTCCGACGGCCGGACTTCACCCGCCCGAATCAGACCGCTGAAATTGCAGCCTTTCAATTATGCCCTGGTCATTCATGAGGGCAAGAAACGCCAGGTCAGGCGCATGTTCGCCTCGCTGGGTTTCCAGGTGATCGAGTTAAAGAGGGTTAGAATCGGCGGCCTGCAGCTGGGCGATCTGGCAGAGGGTACGACCCGTGAGCTGACGAAAGAAGAAGTCAGGCTGCTGAAAAATCGCAGACAATTTAAGTAACATCAGAATATAGATAAAGTTCGCTAGGAGGTTTTTAAAAGCATGGAGAATTCCAAGTACGGCCAGTACATTGTTACCCAACTGCAAACACCCGAACGTTTTACTCCTGAATTTAACGCCAGCTATGCCAGGTGGGCTAACCGCATACTGTGGCTGGATGATAAAGTGGTGAATGGCGCTTTCCAGATTAATACATCCTGGTATATGCGGACTCCGGAAAACAAGACTTTTGAAGCCAATCCGCACGTTCATGAAGCGGATGAAATAATCGGCTTCTTCGGATCCGACCCCAACGACCGCTATAACCTGGGAGCCGAGATCGAATTCTGGCTGGAAGATGAGATGCATATCATCACCTCCAGCGCCCTGATTTTTGTGCCGAGAGGGATGAAGCACTGTCCCTTAATCCTCAGAAGGGTGGACCGTCCCATCTTCCATTTCAGCACCGTGACCACCGGCCAGTATGTCCCCATTCTGGACAAAAAATAGTCTTGGAGGAGGGGTATCCATACCGGCAGATGGATGCCCCTCCTGCGGGAACCTGCCTGATAATCTGCTGGTCTATTATCACTCCGGATGAGTATCGTCCTGGGACTTCCGCCTTCTGAAAAACTAATATTACAGGTGTTGTGTAACTTAAGTTATTGACAGGCTGGGGATTTTCGTTTATTATACTTAAGTTAGGAATAATATTTATTTAGAAATTAACTGTATATAATCTAAATCAATCCGCATTATTCATATGGAAACCGCAAATACTGCCCCCAATCTGATGTTTACCCGTAAGCAAATAATCTGGACGATGGTCGGCGTTATGCTGGCGATGCTGCTCGGCGCACTGGATCAGACCATCGTCAGTGTAGCTATGCCTAAAATCGTAGCCGCTCTGGGAGGTTTCAGCCAGTATACCTGGGCCACCTCCATCTATATGATCACCTCGGCGGTGACGATCCCTATCGTCGGCAAGCTGACGGATATGTACGGACGCAAAAATTTTTACCTGGGCGGCATCATCATTTTCGTCATATTTTCGGCAGCCTGCGGTCTCAGCCAGAACATGCTGCAGTTGATAGTCTTCCGCGGCTTGCAGGGCGTTGGCGGCGGCGTAATTATGGCCAATGCCTTTACTGTTATCGGCGATATCTTCGCGCCTGCCGAACGCGGTAAATACCAGGGCTTTCTGAGCGCCGTATTCGCTTTCGCTTCGGTCATCGGTCCTTCCATAGGCGGTTTTTTAACCGACCAGATTTCCTGGCACTGGGTCTTCTTCGTGAATGTGCCGGTGGGGGCTATCGTGATCGCGGTTTTTGTCGCCTTTTTCCCCAATATCAAACCGGATACAGCCAAGCACTCTCTGGACTATCCGGGAGTGGTTATACTGATATTAATGATTGTGCCCTGCATGATGGGCCTGACCTGGGGCGGTGTGGATTATGCCTGGAATTCACCTCAGATAATCGGGATTTTCATCTTTACGGCGATAATGCTGGCGGTGTTTATTTTCTGGGAAAGAAGGGCCAAAGAGCCCATCCTGCCTCTCTCACTGTTTAAAAACAATGTGGTGGCAATCTCCAACATCGTTTCCTTTCTAACTGGTCTGGGGATGTTCGGGGCTATCACTTTTATCCCTCTTTTTTATCAGGGTGTCCTGGGGGCTTCAACTACTTCCAGCGGCTATATGATGCTGCCGATGACTCTGACTGTGATGGTTTCCAGTTTCGCGGCCGGTCAGATCATGTCCAAAAGCAACGGCCGTTACAAGATACTGGGCATTGTGGGCACGGCTTTCATTTGCGTGGGACTGTTTTTGCTGTCACGCATGGATGAGAACACTTCTTTCAGCGTGGTTATGCGGAATCTGGTTATTCTGGGCATCGGCATGGGCTCTACCATGCCGGTCTTCACTATTTCGATACAGAATGCCGTGCCGCATCACCAACTGGGAGTTGCCACCTCTTCAGGTACCTTTATCCGCTCTTTCGGGGGTGCGGTCGGCCTGGCGGTGCTGGGCTCTGTGCTCAACAACAGCTTTTTCGACGGCTTTATCGGTAAAATTCCCGATAGCATCTCCCAGTTCGTTTCTATGGACCACCTGTCGGCCCTGGCCAATAATCCGCAGGCCCTGGTCAACGCCAGCGCTCAGGCTCAACTGCAGGACATGATAGCCCAGTCAGGGGCTGGTCCCGAGGTTTTCCAGCAGTTGATGAATATTCTTAAAGTGGCCCTGTCTTCTGCCCTGACAAGCGCATTCTTCGTGGGTTTCTGCGTTATGGTGGTAGGCTGTGCGGTAACCTTTTTTATGAAGGAAATTCCCCTCAGGAAAGAAAAGCCGGTGCTATCTCAGGAACAGCAGAAAGACTAACCGCTAAAGACTTTACCTCTCAGCCGGCCGTCCTTAGCCGGCTTTTTTAGTCCGTTTTCAGGCAGTATGATAATCAACAGCAGAGCTATGATATTCATAGCGGTGAAAATCCACCAGGCGTAATGATAGCTGTGCTGCGCATCAAAAATCCAGCCGGCCAGGTAAGGGCCCAGAATGACTCCGAGAGAGAGTGCACCCAGGAAGAAACCGAAGAGTGTTCCGAAACGGCTGCGTCCGAAATATTGCCTCAAGAGAAGGGCCCTTAGCGTATTGGCACTGCCGTAGGCCAGTCCGAAAAGGAAAATCGCCAGTACCGCCAGCCAGAGTGAGTTGATGCTTGAGAGGTCAAACAGAAAAGTCCCGATGCCGATTATTATAAAGGACAGTATGGTCAGCTGTTTGCGGCTTACTTTATCGCCGGCTACTCCGGCAGAGAGACGTCCCAGTATACTGATTACAGGTATGCCCGCCGCCAGGAAACCCGCGGTGGCGCGGTTGATTTCAACCGAGGTCAGGAAGGGTATGATATGCGCCAGGACGGCTCCGACTACTATATATTGCAAGGTGAAGGCCACGGTTAGAATCCAGAAGGCCCGGCTGGTCACAGCCTGTTTGGTACTGATTTCAACCTCCGCAGGCCGGCTGTTCTCCACAGGGGTATCTTTAACCGATGCAACGGCCAGTTTGGAGAGAGGTTCCCCGTCCACGGCATAGCCGTAGTCCTCGGGTTTGTGCCTGATGACCAGTGCCAGCGGCAGGCAGATGACGAAAGTGCCGATGCCCATGATGAAAAGGGCGTCCCGCCAGCCCTGGGCTGCGATCAGTTTGACGATCACCGGTACCAGCAGTCCGCCGAAACCGAATCCGGCTGCCAGCAAGCCGGTTGAGATACCCAGCCTCTTTTTAAACCAGTTGCTGGCTGAAGGCGTCACCACTGCCGGACTGCTGAAACTGGAACCTATCGCCAGTATAATCGCGCCGGTATAAAAACCGAACATGGACTGCATTTTACTGAGAATAATCAGGCTGATTCCCACTAGGAGTGCACCGCTGAACATCAGCCAGCGTGAACCCCAGCGGTCCACCAGAAAACCCAGCAGGGGCGCTATCAGGCCGGTTTCCGCTCCCCGTATGGATACTGCCAGCGAGACCTGGGCATAGCTCCAGCCGAACTCCTGGATAAAAGGTTCAAAGAAGGCAGAGAACCCGAACACTACCACACCGGCCACATAGAGGGATGAGATAAAGCAGGCTATAATTATCCACCAGCCGTAGTATATCCGGGGTAATTTCAAAACGGTATGCTCCCAATTAAACTTTATCGGTCTGGTTGTATTCCCGGATAAGCGCCTCGCCCTCAGCCAGCAGTATACGGGCTCTTTCCGGCGGGTATTTGGATTCCAGGAACGCTTTGAGAGCTTCCGCTGGTGAAATTCCTTCCAGATTGCTTTTCCCTAACCTCAGACGTATTTCCCGTTTAGTCTCGCGGGTGATCGTCAGGTAAGCTGCGCCGGAAGCCATTCTGGCAATTTCGGCATCTCTCAGTCTGGTGGAGAGCGACGGCGGCAGGCTGATTTCAATCCGGACAATGGCAGCTTCAATGTCTGCCAGGTTTTCGCCGACTTTACGCAATACCGCCTCGGTGGGGTCCGTTTCATCGGGAGCGATTTCGATTTTCAGGGTGAAGAAACGGCGGGCCTTGACCGGATGAAATCTGAAGGTGGTGGTCTTGCCTCCTGCTGGATTGTTCTCAATTTCTACCACATAGAAGCCCTTTTCGTCCTCTTCATCGCCGAAATCCAGTCTTTCCAGGCTGCCGGAGTAAACTACCGGCGGATTTTCATTCAATACCTGGCCCTTGTGGATGTGCCCCAGGGCCACGTAATCGAAAGCCGGATTGGCCACACTGCTGGGCATCAGCATGTGCTCCTGGCCGATGGACATGCCTTTTTCACTGCCGATTTTGGCGTTCATGACCCAGACATGGGCTGCCAGAACGGCCGGCAGTGATTGATCGATTTGTCCGGCTTGCCGGTCGATGAGACCGGTCAAAATCTGCTGCAATTTTTCATTTATTTGGTTGAAGTCCAGATTACGGGTATCTTCGCGACTGAGCAAGGCGCTGCGCCGTACCCAGGGCAAAGCGGCGATTTGCAGCGGGCCGGAGGCAGTCTCGATTTTAAAAACAGCGGGTTTGCCGGCCAGGGAGACCCCGGGCACGGAAAGAGTATCGAAAATCTCCAGTGCAGTAGCCCGTCCGACGGCATTGGGCAGGTCGTGGTTGCCGATGAGCAAAAACAGAGGGACTCCGCCTTCCGAGAGACGGCGGATGCGCTTGGCAAACTCCCGCTGTTGCGTCTGGGAAGGCTCCCGGGTCTTATAGGCGTCGCCGCAGAACAGTACCAGGTCGACCTTTTCAGCCAGGGCATAGTCCACCAGTTCATCCAGGGCGGCCAGAAAATCTTCCAGCCTGGATGACAGGCCGGTTTCCGGGTTGAAATGCCCGTAATTTTCGACGCCCAGATGCAAATCGGCAAAATGAATGATTTTCATAATTAGCCTGTAGCTGTTAGATTGTTAGCTTATGGTCAGTCCCTTGCCCCTTTCTCGAAACTGACAGCTAATGGCTGATAGCTGTCAGCTATTTATTTTTCTGGAGTTTTCCAGACCGTGGCCCCCTGCGAGAGAGGCTCCCCGGACAGTTTGGCGGCTAGGGTGGACTTCAATTCGGTGATGGGGATACGGATCTGCTGCATGCTGTCGCGTTCACGCACCGTGACCTGGTTATCTTCCAGAGACTGGAAATCGATGGTCACGCAGAAAGGCGTGCCGATCTCATCCTGGCGGCGGTAGCGGCGGCCGATGCTCTGGGTATCGTCATATTGCATAACCCATTCTTTGCGCAGATTGTTGAAGACCTCTTTAGCCAGGCTGGCCACAGGTTCCTTTTTACTGAGGGGCAGAATAGCGGCTTTCACCGGAGCAACGCGCGGGTTAAAGCGCAGAATCACCCGTTCCTCTCCATCTGCGACATCCTCGTCATAAGCGTCGCACATCAGGGCCAGAACGGCTCTATCGACACCGGCGGAAGGCTCAACCACATAAGGCAGATATTGCTCTTTAGCTTCCTCATCGATGTATTTGAGGTTTTTACCGCTGCAATTGGCGTGCTGTGTCATATCATAATCGCCGCGGCTGGCCACACCTTCCAGTTCACCCCAACCCATGGGGAACATGAACTCAATATCACAGCAGGCCAGGGCGTAATGGGCCAGCTCTTCTTTCTTCTTATAATGCAGCTTCAGGTGATCCTTCTTGATGCCCATTTTCTGGTACCATTCATAGCGCTCATTAACCCAGTATTCAAACCATTTGTCCTGAGTGCCGGGTTTAATGAAATATTCGATTTCCATTTGTTCAAATTCACGGTCGCGGAAAATGAAGTTACCGGTGGTTATTTCATTGCGGAAAGATTTACCCATCTGGGCAATACCGAAGGGCAGTTTCTTGCGGGTGCTGGTAACTACATTAGGAAAGTTTACGAACATGCCCTGGGCTGTCTCCGGACGCAGGTAAACCACGGCCGAGGAATCCTCTACCGGGCCCATGAAGGTCTTGAACATGGTATTGAATTGTTTGGGATCAGTCAATTCGCCGCCGCAGGCCGGGCATTTTTTACCTTCCACCTCGTCACCCTTGAACCTTTTCTGGCAGGATTTGCACTCGATCAACGGATCAGTAAAGTTTTTAAGGTGTCCGCTGGCTGTCCAGACCTGGGTATGCATCAGGATGCTGGTATCGATACCCACCATATCATCGCGGGTCTGCACCATGTCCTTCCACCAGGATTCTTTAACATTACGTTTTAATTCCACACCCAGCGGACCGAAGTCCCAGCAACTGGCCAGACTGCCGTAAATTTCACTGCTTTGAAAAACAAATCCCCGCCGCCGGCAAAGGGATACGATTTTATCCATAGTAGCTTTAGTCTTGATTTCGTCAGACACGGATCGAGCCTCCCCATCTTTAAATACGCAGTTCGCAATGCTGATTACGAATTCCGGATTTAAACAAATAAAAAAATTAGGCGCCTCTCACGCCACATCAAAATTTTAACGGAAAAGTGTTGTAAATTCAAAAAAAGAGCAAGGGGAAGCAATACCAATACAGTTGCTACCAATAACTCAAGGGGGTTCCAGGATGAATCAGGATTAAGGCTTCAGGAATTCCAGCCATCGCGAACTCCTTTTACGCCTGAAGTGCTCGCATAGAATGGTTGACAGATATAAGCCGTCAGTTTCAAGAGAGGGCCAAGATAATTATTGAACCCCGCTGCCCCAAATCCTGGAAGCCTCCGGGGTGGGCAGTACTAATAACGAAAAACCAAAGACTAATAACTCATCTTGATAAAGCTAAAAGTCTAAACATCTATCAATCTAATTATCTAACAGCTATCAGTCTAACAGCTATTTAATCTTCCAGGTCAAAGCTGAGGCCAGCAGGAAATAAACGAAACAGGTTCCCAGCATGATTGAATAGCCCAGATTGGTGGAAAAGCCGTTGAAAAAATCGATCAGGGGCCCGATCAAACGGGCCAGGGCGCCGCCCCCGGTGGAGGCCAGATTGGTCAATCCCAGGTAGCGGGCGGATTGTCCGGTTGGAATCAGGTCGGTCGCCAGCGCCCAGTTAACGCTCAGAAAAGCGCCGGCTCCCAGCCCGATTAAAGCGCCGGCCACCAGTACCCAGGAATAGCTGTGCATAAAATAGATAATGACGATCCCCAGAGCTCCGATAAGTCCGCAGAGGGTCAAAATCAAACGCCGGCCGATTTTATCGGAAAAACGTCCGGCCGGATAGACGATAATCAGCATGGCGATACCGACCACTGTCACCAGGTCGCCGGTTATCTTGGCCGGGTTTTCAGCACCGACGACGTCTTTGAAATAGTAAAGCGCGAAGGTTTGCAGGGTGGTCAGGCTCATCAGGAAAAGCAAACGTGAGATCAGGAAGAACCAGAATGAGGAGTTGGAGCGGATGTTTATTTTAAAACTGTCCGGAATTACCGAAGACCAGCGTAAGGGCTGTTTTGCCGGTACCCGCTCCTTAACACTGAAAACGGTGAAGATCAGGGTGCCCAGTAAAGCCAGCCCCAATATACCCAGCGATAGCCACAGCCATTGCTGGCCCTGTCCTCCGCTGTAGTTGGCCATCAGACTGCCGATAAGGCTTAGCAGCGCTACTCCGCCGCCGATTTCAACCAGGTTTTTAACCCCGGAAGCCAGTCCGGTTCTGTGCCGGGGTACCAGGTCCGGTATATAAGCTTGAAAAGGTCCCTGGGCGGTGTTCATGCTGGCCTGTAAAAGGCACCATAAAACCAGCAGAGCGATGTAACTGTTCGCCCAGCCGGTACCGAAAAGCAACAGGATGCCCAGAGTAATCCCGATTATGATAAACGGTTTGCGTTTGCCAATACGCAGTGAAGACCTGTCGCTGATAGTACCCACCACCGGCTGCAGCAGCATGGCGACGACCAGTCCGGCGAAAGTCAGCAGTCCCAGAAAGGTAGATTTTTGAGAGGAGCCCACCATTTCTTCGATGCGGATGGGTAAAATGATGGAGTGCATCGCATTGGCCAGGGCGGCGATGGCAAAGCCCAGCAAGGTGATCTTTAAATAATCAAAAAAACTGAAGAAGGGCGTTTTAGACGTGTTGTTTTCCATCCCTTCAAGCATAGCAAAAACCGGCCTTTAGTAAAACCTGAGCAATTCTGTAACCCTGAAGAACGGTTTATGGTAAAATTAGGCCATTGGGGGATTGCCGTTGAGCGCTAATTCAACCTTACGTATAATCGATGAAAACCTGGACCGGCTGGCCGAGGGCTTGCGGGTACTGGAAGATACGGCGCGCATGCTGCTGGATGATGCCGGACTGACCTCCCGGCTGAAGACTATCCGGCACGACCTGGTACGCCGGAGTCTGGATTTTAACCTGGCCCTGCTGGACTCCCGCGATTCAGTCGGCGATGTCGGGGAAATGGCTGTGGCAGAGGGTGAAAATCCGGCCCGGGAATTGCCTCTCATCGTCCTGGCCAATGCCAGAAGGGTCCAGGAAGCCCTGAGAGTGCTGGAAGAGCTCGCCAAGTTGCCGGAGTTTCAGCCAAACCTGGACTCCGCTGCTTATAAAGCAGCCCGTTTCAAGCTGTATACTATTGAAAAAGAGCTGGTAGACAGGCTGGTCAGAAAAGATAAAGCCGGACGCCTCAAGGGCCTGTATGTGATTGTGGATACCCAGTATCTGGGCGAGCGCAGCCCCTTAAAAGCTGCAGCCGAACTGCTGGAGGCGGGAGTCAGGATCGTTCAGCTCAGAGCTAAAAATCTTGCTAAAAAACAGGTGCTGGACATGGCGCTTGAGATGCAGTCAATCTGCCGGCGCAGCGGGGCGCTGTTTATTATTAACGACTATCTGGATATCGCGCTGGCCGTCAAAGCGGACGGCTTGCATATCGGACAGGAGGACCTGCCGGCGGCGACGGCGCGCCGTTTACTGCCGCCGGGTATGCTGCTGGGGGTTTCGGCGGCCGAAGTTGATGAGGCCCGCCGGGCGGAAGCGGACGGGGCCGATTACCTGGGAGTGGGCGCCATCTATCCCACTGTTACCAAGACAAAAATCGGCTCGGTAGGTCCGGATAGAATAGCCCAAATTCGGGCGGCTACCCGTCTGCCGGTGGCTGCTATCGGCGGCATCACCAGTAAGAATATCGAGGATGTTATGCGGGCCGGCGCGGATTCGGCCTGTGTTATAAGCGCAGTTTTGGGGGCTCCCGACATTCAAACTGCGGCCAAAGAATTGATTGAAAGAATAGAGGCTGTTAAATGAAAAAGATGACCGAAAACCTGGATGTTTATGCGGATAAGATTCGCAAGGACCTGGAGAAAAAAGATGCTGCCAGAGAGAAAGTGCTACCTCTCTGCCGTGAACTCATCCGCTACGCCAGTATAACTATCAGGGCGATTCACCGTCATGAGTTCGAGGAAGCCCGCAAGCTGTTGGACGAGGGCCGTCAGGTCAGAAATAGCCTCGAGAGTGCGGTTAAAGAGTGCGAGGAGTTGCGCTATCACGGTTTTGTGCGCGATGCCCAGAAAGAATATACCGAAGCCAATTCGGTCTATGCGCTGGTGACCGGACAGGGTTTGCCGGACCCGGATGAACTGGAAGTGGACTATACCGGTTATCTGAACGGTCTGGGTGATACCGTGGGCGAATTGCGTCGTTTTATTCTGGATGATATGCGGCACGGCGATTTATCCAGGTGCGAGGAACTGCTGGCCGCTATGGATGAGATCTATACAGTGCTGGTCACCATGGACTTTCCGGATGCCATTACGGGCGGCCTGCGTCATACCACGGACCAGGTCAGGGGCATCCTGGAGAAGACCCGCGGGGACATCACGCTGGCTGTCAGACAGAAAGAGCTGGAAAGCAAGCTGAATGAGTTCAGGAAATAGCTTGTAGAGTGATAGCTTTTAGATAATTAGATTGATAGACAAATAGATTAATAGCTGTTGGATGGGGCGGTCCTGACGGCCGCCTCTGTATAACCGTTTTGTAGGGGCAGGGTTTGTTCCTGCCCACCACAGTATAAACTTATAACTCAAAATCACCCTCTTCCAAAACTGAAAGCCGACGGCTGATAGCGGAGAACTCCTATAAGACCATTGACTAATATCACCTGTACCTCTTATGATGGATATGTGACTTAAGTCACATAGTGACCAAAATCACAATGTACTCATACGATTATCCGGGCTATTGCCAGCCTTTTGGTCACAATTAAGAGCGGAGCAGATCTCAAATGGCTATACAGAACGCGGGGAAAGTCTCCACCGGCCGTTATATTTTGATTGTGGCTGCCTCGATATTGATAATGCTCTGCAGCGGAGCAGTCTATGCTTGGAGTATCTTTGTAGCTCCTCTGCAGAATGACTATCACTTTACCACCGCCCAAACCCAGGTAGTGTACGGTCTCATCATCGGCATTTTCACTATCGCCATGCTCTTCGTGAATAAAGTCCTGCGTCGCTATGGACCGCGTATCAGCGGTATCATAGGCGCGGTGCTGTTCTTTGCCGGTTATATGGTTGCCGCCGTTTCGCACGGCAACCTGTGGATGCTGGTACTGGGAATGAGCCTGCTTTCCGGTACAGGTATGGCCTTCGGCTATGTGACCGTACTCAATACGCTGGTCAAATGGTTTCCCGGTCATAAGGGACTGGCTACCGGGCTGGCGGTTTCAGGGTTCGGCGGAGGAGCGATTTTAATGTCGCAAATCGCCCGCCCTCTGCTGGCTAACGGCTGG